>CAMBXJ010000139.1 GCA_945871455.1 Asaia bogorensis | reverse complement strand
ATGCACCAGTTCGGGCGGCACATGGTCGGCCCGCATCCCCTCCCCGCGTTGTGTCCAGGACGCACCGGCATCCTCGGTGTACCAGATCCCGCCGGTGGAAACCGCGATCCACACCCGGGCCGGATCGCGCGGATCGACGCATATCGAATGCACCCCGGGCAGATCAGCGCCGCCGCCCATCCAGGATTTCCGCCCCGGGTGATCCCACAGCGAGCGCACCAAATCCCAGCTCGCGCCATGGTCATTCGACCGGAACAACCCGCCGGGGATGGTGCCGCACCATAGAACGCCCGGTTCGCTGGCCCCGCCCGCCTCCAACGCCCAGACGCGGACGGTGGACCAGGGCAGCGGCCGCCCCCACATGTCGTTCTCTTCCAGACCCTCGGGCTTCGGCGGATAGGCGGGGGTAGCGATTTCCTCCCAGCCGGCGCCGGAGGACCGGTGCAACTTCACGCCGAAATGGCCATGGTCGAGCGCCGCGTAATGGGTGCCGTCTCGCCGGTCGGTCAGGGTCAGAGTGACGTTGTCGCCCAGGAAATCGACGCCGGACACCGCCCAGCCGCCGCCTTCGCGCGTCACCCGGAACAGGCCCTTGCGGGTGGAAACCAGCAGCGCGTCGCTCATTGGATCAGCCTCCGGACAATGCCTGGAATACGTGAATGGTGTCGGTGTCCGCGACCGGGTCGGTCAGGCCGATGCGGTCATGAATGACCTCGCCGCCCAGGAACACGATCATGTGCCGGCGCAGCGCGCCCTGGTCGTCGAGGACGTAGCCGCGGGCGCGGGGGTTGGTGGCAAAGACCTGATCCAACGCCTGTCGCACCGTGGTTCCGGCCACGCGCGTGTCGGGACACGCGACATGACGCTGGATATTGGCGGTGAACGTGACGAGCGGCATGGACTGGTTCCTGCAACGACGCCCCACCTAGTGTCGGGGCGGACCCGGCGCGACCGGCATTCTCCCGCCGTCCTATTGTGGAGAGTCGGGCGCCATTTCTATGATGGGCCGACACAAGGGAGGCACGCCAATGCCGGCAGTCCGGATCATACCAAACCAGGGGATGCAATCGATTGAGCGCGTCGCTACGCGATCTGTCCCGCCTGGTCTCCAGCAACATGGCCGGTCCGCAACTCGCCGACCAAGGTGCAGACGTCTTCAAGATCAAGGCTCCTAAGATCGGCGCCCCTCTGTGGGCCTGGCACACCTGCCACAGGATGCCAAATATGCGATCCAATGCAGCGATACCGCGTTCAGCACCCCCTTTCCGGGGCCGCTGCCGGGGACCATCGCTATTGGGCAACGGCGAGAGACGCTGAAGGACACCACCGTACAGCCATGTCTCCACAACCCTGATCGGCGCCTCGATGCCATCATAACCGCCATCCCGACCGGCGACCCGGACGCACGCTACGCAAGCGCTTGGTCGCCAATCGTGCATCGGGGTTTGGACACCATTCTCGTCGTGCTCGCCGTCAAACTGCCCATGGAACCGATCGCAGGGGTGATGTGAGCAGTTACGTGACTTGACGTGACACCGAAGCTCGCTCTCCAATACTGTAGTGTCGCCCAGAGAGAGGAGCTTTGACATGGCTCGCGCGTCGAACGGCGTACCCGCCCCCCGCCGAAGTAAGATTCTGTGGACGCTCATGTTGGCGCTGGGAAGCGGCCTACTTCCGTCATCGGTGTCGGCCGCGGTCGATGAGCCGATAGAAGTATCGCAGTGGACGGTCAGGGCGGACAACCCGTTGGCGATACGCGGGTATGGTGTGTACGATTCGAGACACAATCGGGCGGCGGAACTGACGATGGTGTGTGAGGCGGGAGAAGCCGCCAAGACCGATACCCTGGTTGATACGAAAACCGGGGAGACATTTTCGTGGGCGGGGGATGGTAAGGCGGCCAGGATTCAATTGTCGATCCGGTTTGCCGATCCATCAGTAATGAACACGACGGTTCGGATACTCGATCAGGTCGACATCGGGGCAGGCAACTTGATTGTCGGAATCATACGAATATTCCGAGGAGAACCACAGATGGCATCGAGGAAGCCACAATCATACGTTATTATAAAAGAAATATTAGACGGCCAGGTCGGGACTGAACCACGCCGTGGATGACCTGAAAGGCAAGCATATCTGGGAGATTGTGCTTCCATTCAGGGGTGGGGCAAGGTCGGTTTCCCTGACGTTACGGAATGAGATTGTGCAAGGATTACTCTCCGGATGCGCTGACACCGCCTCAGCGAAACAATGAAGCCAGTCTCCACCATCAGCGTGGGGCCAATACCCTGGATATGGTCGCTCTTGAGTACCCACGGTCGCTGCTACCGAACCAGATCTTCCATCGGCACGCGTAGCGCCTCGCCAACAGCGCGCAGCAGGGACACGCTCCCAGTTTTGATCCCCCGCTCCACCTCGGACAGATAACTCACCGAAACGCCGGCCCCGCGCGCCAGCCCCACGAGACTGAGGCCGCGATGCTTGCGCCAGACCCGCATGGGGCTGTCCCCGGCCAGCAATCGACTGACCGCTTCCGCGGGCAGGTAATCGGCGAGAACCGCCTCCTTACCCTCGGTGGCAATCCGCGCGTCAAACGCATCGAAGGCGGCGGCGTCGATCACATCCTCGCGTGCCGATAGCAGGGCATCATAATCCGCGCGCGACAATGTGACGGTGTCCGCCGTTTCAGTCAGGGGCTTGATCGCATTCATCGCTCGTAAACCTCACTACGGTGACCCATGGCGATGACGACCACATCGCCGTCGATCACCTTGAAAATCGCGCGCCAATCGCCCTGACGCACCCGGAGTCGTCCGGCCGGAGCACCCTGCATAGCGGTAACGCTCGGGTGCCGATCCGCCGGGGCGGCGGCAATGGCTTCCAGCCTCTCCAAAAGCTGGTCCCGCTCACGCTTCGGCATGGTGTTAAGGGTTTTGACCGATGCCGGTGACAGGATCAGCGTCATGGCGGTATATTCGCTGATCGCGAAGGGATTGGCACGTGTTTTTCGCTGATGGCGGAAACTGTCCCCTCTCGATTGATCCCGACGCCCCGCCGCCCTACGACGGGTGCTCCCGGCGCAACCGCAACCAAGGTCCCCCATGCTACAGTCCATCCAATTCGACCCGACCGCGCCCGTGCCACTGGAAGGGATCCGGGTCGTCGACCTGTCCCGCCTGGTCGCTGGCAACATGGTCAGCCTGCAACTGGCCGACCAGGGCGCTGAGGTCATCAAGATCGAGGACCCGAAAGTCGGCGACCCGTTGCGCGCCTGGCGCACCAAGGGCCTTTCCCTCCACTGGAAGGTCTACGCCCGCAACAAGAAGAGCGTGGCGCTGAACCTGCGCCCCCAGGCCGGGCGCGACCTGCTGCTGGACATGCTGGATACCAGCGACGTCCTGATCGAGAACTACCGTCCCGGCACGTTGGAGCAGATGGGCCTCGGTCCGGACGTGCTGCACAAGCGCAATCCGAAGCTGATCATCGTGCGCATCACCGGGTTCGGCCAGACCGGCCCGTATCGAGACCGCCCGGGCTTCGGCACCCTGGTCGAGGCCATGTCAGGCTTCGCCGCCAAGAACGGGTTCGACGATCGCCCGCCGGTCCTGCCGCCTTTGGCGATGGCCGACATGGTATCGGGCCTGTATGGCGCTTACGCGGTGATGGTGGCGTTGCGCGTGGTCGAACGCGGCGGGAAAGGCCAGATCATCGACCTGCCGCTGCTGGAGCCGATGGTGTCCGTGCTTGGCCCGGAAGCCGCGATGTATCGGGTCAGCGGGGAGAAGCCGCGCCGGACCGGCAGCCGTTCGCTGACCACGTCCCCGCGCAATGTCTATCAGACCAGCGACGGTCGGTTCATCGCCATGTCGGCGTCGATCCAGGCGATGGCCGAACGCGTGTTCCGCGCCATCGGCAAACCGGAAATGATCGACGATCCCAAATTTCGCACCAACACCGACCGGGTGCGCAACATCGACGAATGCGATGCCGCGGTGGCCGATTTCATTGCCGCTCGCACCCTGGACGAGAACATGGCGATCTTCGAGGCCGCGGAGGTCACCGCCAACCCGGTCTATGAGATCGACCAGTTGATCGACGACCCGCATGTCCAGGAACGCGGCGTGCTGGTGGAAGCCCCGGACGCGGAGGCCGGGTCGGTCCTGATGCACAACATCATCCCGCGCCTTTCGGACACGCCCGGCCGGTTGCGCTACGCCGCGCCCAACCTGGGCGAACACACACGATCCATTCTGCAATCCATCGGCTACGACACGGCGCGCATCGCCGGTCTCGCGGCCGACGGCATCATTAAGGAAGCCTGATCATGCGCGATGACCTGCCCGTTTGGCGTTCGTTGATGTTTGTCCCCGTAACGGCCGAGAAATTCGTCCGCACCGGGGCCGACAAGGGCGCCGATGCCATCATCCTGGACCTGGAGGACGCGGTCGCTCCGTCCCAGAAGGACCATGCCCGCACCCTGATCGCGGATGCGATCCCGCAGGTGAACCGCAACGGCGCCGATGTCGTCGTGCGCGTCAATCGCCCGTGGCGGATGCTTGTGCGCGATATCGAGGCCGCGGTCATTCCCGGCGTCACCGCCCTGATGCTGACCAAGGTGGACAGTCCCGAACATGTCTGGGCCGTCGCCGAAATGGTGGACGAGCTGGAAGCCGAGCGGGGACTGCCGGCGGGAAAGATCAAATTCCTGGTGCTGGTGGAAACCGCGGTCGGCTTCTTCCGCATCGAGCATATCGCCAAGGCGCATCCTCGTATCGTCGGACTGAGCCTGGGGTCGGAGGATTTCGCCGCCGATGTCGGCGCCCAATCGGAACCGGAAGCATTGTTCTATCCCAAGCAGCAGACCGTTTTCGCCGCCCGCGCGGCCGGGATCCTGCCGATGGGATTCGTCGGCTCGATCGCCGATTTCCGCGACCAGGACGCATTCCGCGCCATCGTCCGCCGGTCCCGCCGGCTGGGCTTCATGTGCGCCAGTGCCATCCATCCGTTGCAGGTCCCGGTGCTGAACGACGAATTCCAGCCGACCGAGGCCGAGGTGGAGCGTGCCCAGAAGATGGTCGCCGCCTATGACAAGGCCTATGCGGAAGGCCTGGGCGCGGTCCAGTTCGAGGGCGCGATGATCGACGTGCCGGTGGTGAACCGGGCGCAGTCGGTGCTGAAACGAGCGGCTGCCCTGAAGGCGCGCGGTCGCGGATAGTATCGCCGACCGGGCGCCGCGCTTCGGGCGATTGACGTGTAAAGGACGGTCGCGGATGAGGCCCGTGATCGTTCGTCCATGACCGTTCGTCCCTAACCGTTCGTCCCTAACCGTTCGTCCCTAACCTCGGGGCGGTGTCCAGCCATGCCCGCGTAGGGCCGGCGGCGACGCCTTCCCGGTTGCCGAGCGACGGCACCACGGTCGTCAGCGACGGTATGGGCGTTTCGGCGTGATCCTGACCCGCCAGGGCGAGAGAGCCGTTGCCCGGTCCTGAACCGGAGCCTGGTCCTACAGCATTCAGAGATCTCGGCGGTGGTGAAGAAACTCCTTTTTATGCCAGGGAACAGGGAAGCGCTTTCTCCATCCGGCACCCGCCCCCAAGACGCGGTGGCCCCTGTCCCACGGTTGGTCTTGCGCCGGTCCGCACCGCTCCCTCTTGGGTGCTCAACCGTCGCGGGTCGGCCCGCGGGTCGCTGATCCGGCGACCGGGTCCCGGTTCACCTCCAGCAAGGCGCGCAAACCGGCAAGGATCCGGGCCGGAGACGGCGGACATCCGCTGATCGTCAGATCGACCGGCACGCTGATCCCGGCTCCACCCAAGACGGCATAGCTGCCTTTGAACACCCCGCCATCGATCGCGCAGTCGCCCAGGGCCACCACCCATTTCGGGTCGGGAGTCGCATCCCAGGCCTGCTCCAACGCCTCCCGCAGGTTGGCGGTCAGCGGCCCGGTGACCAGCAGGATATCGGCATGGCGCGGACTCTCGACGAAGGTCAGGCCGTAGCGTTCCAGGTCATAGACGGCGCCGGTCAGCGCCCGCAATTCTGCCTCGCAGCCGTTACAGCTTCCGGTATCGATGTGACGAATGGTCATACCGCGTCCCAGACGCCGGCGAGACGTGACGCCCAGGCGTTCGGCCAGCAGGGCAACCGTATCGGCATCCACCGGTTCGACCGGTGCGGCCGGTTCGAGCGGTGCGACCGGTGCGACCGGGGTCCCTCCCCCACCGCGCAGCCTGCGCATCAGACCGGCCAGCCTCATCGTCCGACCCCTTTTGCCATGCGTCGCCTCGCGCGGAGACATAGTGCAACCGGCGGCATCCATCTTCGGCCTCGGCGGTAAGCACCGACCATCGCCATCATCCGCGCCCATCGTTCCGGCCGGCGTGCCGCATGGCGCAGGTGTCGCGCCGCCCTCGCCGCGGCCCGCATCGCGCTCGTCGCCCCGCATGCCGCGGCGATGGCCGGCCTGACCTCTCCAGCGCCGCCGCTCACAGATCCATTCCCGAGACCGACAGAGCCAGAGACGCCCGGGTCAGCGCCACATCGTCGCACGAGGCCCCCGCCAGGGCCGCCTCCGCCAATGGCCATAGCGCCCAGCCCGGGTCGCGCGCGAACACCGCCACGATCTGTCCGTGATCCAGCCGCATCCAGTGCCAGACATCGCCGCGCGCCGATTCCGCGCAGCCAATGCCCTCCCCGCTGACCTGCGGCAACGCCACGGAGGTCACACCATCCGGCAGGATTCGCAACAGATAGGCGATCAGGCGCAGGCTTTCCTCGATCTCCGCCAGCATCACCCGGCAGCGCGACGCCGCATCCCCGGCGGTTTCCAGGGTCGGCGCGTAACCCAGATCCGCGTAAAGCGACGAGACCATCCGCGCATCCATCCGCCGTCCGCCCGCTCGCCCGGCGACGCCACCGACCGCCAGGGCTGTTAACGTCGCCAGGTCGGTGCGCGCGCATCCATCCAGCCAGGTCGCCATCGCGAAACCGCCGATCATGCGCCGCAAGGGGGCGAGGGCCACTGCCACCGCCTCCAACGCATCGACGAGCGGCGCGGTGCCCCCGGGCGCGATATCCAGCGCGACACCGCCGGGAATGACGCAGTCCATCATCAGCCGATGCCCGAACCCGTCCTCCGATGCCCCCAGCAGCCGCTCCCGCAGCCTTTCGGCGGTCCCCCTTGGCCGCGTGGCACCGACAATGTCGGCCACCGCGGCGAGCATGGCCAGGTGACAGGCGATCCGTTCGACCTCCAGCATGATCGCCCGCAATCCAACCGCGCGGGGCGGCGGGTCGGTGTCCGACGCGGCCTCGGCGGCCTGGGCGAAGGCAAGGGCGTGCGCCACCGTGGCATCGGCCGAGATGCGGGCGGCAAAGCGCGCGGCGGCCCGGGGCGATTTCCCTTGCATCAGCGACAGGGTTCCCTTGTGGGTGTAGCCGAACCGGCCTTCCGCGCGCAGGATGCGGGGGCCGGCCACTGTGAGGCGGAGATGGGCGGCGTCGTGGATGAGGCCGGAGATCGCCCCCATCGGCCCGCCGATAGTACCCATCGGCCCGCCGATTGTACCCATCGGCCCGGAGATCGCCCCCATCGGCCCGCCGATTGGACCTATCGGCACCTGCATCAGGTTCGACCCAGCCTCGCCGAGGAACTCGGGCGGTTCGGCGGCACCGGGCGCCTGGGCCGGGCGTGATCCCATCGGGACCGCCCTCGGCCAGCGCCCGTGGTCGAGCCAGGGCCGCGGGTCCTGCCCGCCAGACGCCTCATGGCCCCACAGGTCGCGGATCATCCGCTCATACCAGGCCGCCCCCGGACGTACCGGGGAGACCGCCGGGTAGACGCCGTGCTCCACCGGCGTCGAGACCGCCTGGACCGACATCGCCGCCGGGTCCAACAACAGCGCATGGACCTGGATCGGGTCGGCCCACAGCGCCAGAAGGTCGAGCGGCTCGCCGGCCAACGCGGCGACCAACGAGGCCCAGTCCGTTGCCGGCAGGATGTGGCGCAACCAGGGGCGACAGACCACCGCTTCGGCGGATCGGATCAGGGCGGCGGCGGTCATCCCGCCACCACGGTCAGGCTACGCAGCCAGGCGGTCACGGCCTCCGGCATGGCCAGACCGACCAGAACGGTCACCGCGAGCGGCACCCAGGCCCACGCCGGCGCCAACGGACGGGTCCAGCGCCCATGGAGCCGGCCAGGGGATCGCCCAGGGGGTCCCCCAGGGTTTCCTCCAGGGCTTCCCGCTGGCGATTGCCCCGGGTGTCCCCCTGAGAACTCCCCTGAGAACCGCCCCGAGGGCAAGCGGGCGACGGTCACCCAGGCGATCAACCCCAAGGCAAGGCTGAGTGCCAACAGCAGCCAAACCGACCGATGCGCGGTGGCCAGCACGATCAGCACCAATCCCGGCCACACGCCAAACGGTGGCAATCCCGCCATCCCGCCAACCGCCACCAGGCGTTCGACCTTGCCGATCGTGCTGATCTCAACGGCGGTCCAGGTCACCGTCAGCAGCAGCAGGGTGACAAGGCCGGCGAACAAGGCCTCGGCGGTGCCCAGGCCGAAGGCGAACACGCCGATGCCGGTCTGGGCGATATGCAGCAAGGTCAGCCGATCCCGCCCGCCGGACCGCACCGATCCGCGCGAACGGGCCAGCCAGCGAGGACGCATCAGCAGCACACCACAGACCAAGGCAGTGGCCAGCCCCAATGCGAGCAACATCGCGTCGGTCAGCGCCGCATCATGGGTCAGCGATGCGATACCCCGAAACCGAGGCACCAGCACCATCACCAGAGGCAACAGAGCCGGCACCATCACCACCAGCATGGCCTGTCCCAGCAACAGGCACCCCAACGCCAGCAGGGTTGGCGCCGATGGCAGGGCGATCAGTCCGAACAGGACCAGACACCCGGCGGCCGCGACCAGTCCGTCCCGACCGGATCCCAACCGCGCCGGGACGATGTCCGAGCCACCGGCGGTTCGACGGTCGCTGGTCGTGATGCCGGACGGGCCGCTTGGGTCTCTCCCTGGGTTGGTGCCGCCGTTGGTTCCTCCAGACTGGTGCGTCTCCGAGGGGGCGGTTTCCAGGCGCCGCGGCCGTGCCCCTCGGATCCCAGGGTCGCGTGCCGCAAGGTCTTGCATCCCAGGTTCGCGCATCTCGGATTCGCGCACGCCAAGGTCGTGCCTAACCGCATCGTGCCTAACCGCATCGTGCGTGCCGACAACGCGCCTCCCCGTATCGCGAATCCCCGCGTCCCCTATCCCGGGGTTGTCCGCGACGCGGGCCGCCACGGCGGTCAGCACCAGCGCCA
>CAMBXJ010000138.1 GCA_945871455.1 Asaia bogorensis | reverse complement strand
TGGTAGGTGGTGATGGCGAGACTGATGTTCTGTTCGGCCAGGAAGTTGGGAAACTGGCGCGATGTCTGCAATTCCAGCTTCACTTGCGGTTCGACGGTTGTGGTGTCGCTGGGTTGCACTGGTTGCTCCTGGTCGCGGATGTCGCGGCTTCAATCGATCGACCCACTGAGACCCTACATGTTTTGCGGGCGTCGGAAAGTCGGAGCGTCCCCGTGCCGTGTGACGGGAACTCTCTCCGCGCGATTTCGAAAAGGCGCGCTCGCCGCACGACGTGCGACGAAAGCTTGACATTCTTATACTCAGCTCTAGCATAAGCTCATGAAATGCTCATATAGAGCATAATCAGGAGGGACCAACCAATGTCCGCATCCACGCTGCTCGCCCCGCCGCTCGCCCCGCTGCTTGAACGTACCGCCCCGCTGTACCAGCGGGTCAAAGCCTTCATCCCACCGATCGAATGGCCGGTGTTCGCCGACGATATCGACGCCATCCTGCGCCTGAAGCGGGAGAAGAACGCCGTCATCCTGGCGCACAACTACCAGACGCCGGAAATCTTCCACTGCGTCGCCGACATCGTGGGCGACAGCCTGGCGTTGGCGCGGGAAGCCATGAAGGTGGATGCCGACGTGATCGTGCTGGCCGGCGTGCACTTCATGGCGGAGACGGCAAAGATGCTGAACCCGGCCAAAACCGTGCTGATCCCGGACACGCGCGCCGGCTGCTCCCTGGCGGAATCGATCACCGCCGCCGATGTCCGCCTGATGCGCGAGCGCTACCCTGGTGTGCCGGTCGTCACCTATGTGAACTCCTCGGCCGCCGTGAAAGCGGAATCCGATATCTGCTGCACCTCGGGCAACGCCAAGAAGGTCGTGGAATCCCTGGGTGTGGACCGGGTGATCATGCTCCCCGACGAATATCTGGCGCAGAACATCGCCGCTCAGACCCATGTGAAGGTCATCGCCTGGGCCGGTCATTGCGAAGTCCATGAGCGGTTCACCCCCGCCGAAGTCCGCACCCTGCGCGCGGAAAACCCGGGCGTCGTCATCCTCGCGCATCCGGAATGCCCGCCCGACGTGATCGCGGAGGCCGACTACACCGGGTCCACCGCCGACATGAACAACTATGTCGCGACGAAGAAGCCGCCGCGGGTGGTGCTGCTGACCGAATGCTCGATGGCGGACAATATCTCCGTCAATCACCCGGAAGTCTCCTTCGTGCGGCCCTGCAACCTGTGCCCGCACATGAAGCGGATCACCCTGCCCAATATCCGGCGCGCGCTGGAGACGATGACGCATGAGGTGACGATCGATCCGGCGCTGATGGACCGGGCGCGCCTGTCGGTCGAACGCATGTTGGCGGTCTGAGCGGGAGAGGGGCGATGGCGGTTTCTCCTCTGCCTCTGGTCATGATCGAACCCTCGGTACGCGCCGCGCTGCTGGAGGATTTGGGTCGGGCAGGGGACCTGACAACGGACTCGATCGTGCCGGCTGATGCGCGGACCGAATGCGTGATGATGGCACGCCAACCCGGCGTGGTGGCCGGACTGGACTACGCGCTGACCGCGTTCCGGCTGATCGATCCCGGCATCCAGGTTCGTGTGGATCGCCCGGATGGCACCCGGCTGACACCTGGCGATGTGATCGCGACCGTCACCGGGTCCGCCCGCGGCATCCTGACGGCGGAACGGACGGCGCTGAACTTCCTGTGCCATCTCAGCGGCGTGGCCTCGGCCACCCGCGGCATTGCGGACGCCATCATGGGGACGAAGGCGCAGGTCTGCTGCACCCGCAAGACCATGCCGGGCCTGCGGGCGGCGCAGAAATATGCCGTGCGGGTCGGCGGCGGATCGAACCACCGCTTCGGCCTGGATGACGCCGTGCTGATCAAGGACAACCACGTCGCCATTGCCGGCGGTGTTCGCACGGCGGTGGAACGCGCGCGGGCCGGCGTCGGCCATCTGGTGAAGATCGAGCTGGAAGTCGACACCTTGGACCAGTTGCGAGAGGCCATGTCGCTGCGGGTGGACGCGGTGCTGCTGGACAACATGGGCCCCGACATGCTGCGGGAAGCCGTGGGCATCGTGGACGGGCGCGCCATCACCGAGGCATCTGGGCGCATCCGGCCCGACACGGCCCCGGCGATCGCGGCATCTGGCGTGGACCTGTTGTCGGTGGGCTGGCTGACCCACAGCGCGACGGTGCTGGATATCGGGTTGGATCACCGCGGGTAGGGACGCCCAGGCGGGAGCGGAAACGCGGGCGGTCGAGCACCGATGCACTAACTCACCGCCTTTCGCACCCGGGCCGACACGTATTCGCTGATCACCACCGTCCCCAGGATCACCAGCAGGATCAGCGCCACCTGGTTCCACGCCAGGGTGCTCATGGAGCTTTCCAGGTTCATCCCGATCCCGCCGGCGCCGACCAGGCCCAGCACCGTTGCCTCCCGGATGTTGATGTCCCAGCGAAACACCGAAATCCCCGCGAAGGCCGGCACGATCTGCGGCCACACGCCCCACGCCAGCACCTGCATCGAAGACGCGCCCGTCGCCCGGATCGCCTCGATCGGTTCGACATTGATCTCCTCGATCGCCTCATACAGCAGTTTGCCCAGGAACCCGATCGACCGCAGACCGATCGCCAGCAGCCCGGCAAACACGCCCGGGCCGACCAGGGTGACAAGCAGCAACGCCCAGATGATCGCATTGACCGATCGCGACGAAACAATCACCAACAACGCCACCGGCCGCACGAACATTACGCTCGGCGTTGTATTCCGCGCCGCCAGGAACGCGATCGGCAGCGCCATGATAATGCCCAGTATTGTCCCCAGGGTCGCCATATTGATGGTGTCCCACAGCGGCCACCACAGATCGCCCATATAGCTCCAGCGAGGCGGCAGCATGCGTCCGCCGATATCGGCGGCCTGGGTCGAGGCATCCAACACAAACGCCCAGATCGTGTCCCGCGTCATCACCCGCCAGGTGAACGCGAACACCACCAGCGCCGCGAACCATGTCAGGCCGCGCGCCCATTGTGCCCGGGTCGTGCGCCGCTGCCAAAGCTTCTCGCCCGTTGCCGCCTGAGAGACCGGCACTACTGCGCCCTCTCGCGGATCAGGCCGGACGTGTATTCGCAGACGAACACGATCGCGATGATCACGACCAGGACCGCCGCCGCGCTGTCATACTCATACCGGCTGAGCGCCGTGTTCAACGTGGCACCAATCCCACCCGCGCCGACGATCCCCACCACCGCCGATTCCCGAAAATTGATATCCAGCCGATACATCGACAGCCCGATCAGCCGAGGCGCCACCTGCGGCAGGATCGCGTAGATCATCACCTGCCACCAGCCGGCACCGGTCGCGCGTATGGCTTCCAGCGGTGCGTGGTCGATGTCCTCGATATCCTCCGCCAGCAGCTTGGCCAGGAAGCCGATCGTGCCGAACGCCAGGGTCAGGAAGCCGGCGAAGGTGCCGAAGCCGACCAACGCCACCAGCAGGATCGCCACCACGATCTCGTGCAGGCTGCGCGAGACCGCGATTACCGACCGGCAAGCCATGTAGACCGGCAGGGGCACGATATTGCGCGCCGCTCCGATCCCGAACGGGATGGAGATGACGATCCCCACCATGGTGGAGGTGATCGCCATGGTCAGACTCTCCTGCAGTCCGATCCAGATATCGCTGCCGCGGGCGACGAAATTGGGCTGCAAGAACCCGCTGAACAGGCGCACGGCACGGTCGGCGCCGGATGCGATGCGGGCCCAGTTCACCTCCATGGTTCCCAGCGCGACCACCACGTAAAGCAGCACCCCGCCATACACGGCGTAGCGCAGAATGGGATTGGGGATCAGCGACGGCGGCACCCAGCGTCGCGCCGTGACGGTCATGCGATGGTGGCCAATTCGATGGGGGCATCGTCGGTTTCATCGTCGACCTTGCGAATCGTCGCCGACCAGTCCTCCGCGCCGTAGATATCGGTCAGCACCTCGGCGGTCAGCCCGTCCGGCGGACCGTCGAACACAATCTGCCCGCGCCGCAGCCCGACGATGCGCTGGACGAACATCTGCGCCAACGCCACGTCATGGATGTTCACGATCGCCGCCAATCCACGTTCGGCGCAGATCTCCACGATCAGCCGCATGATCTGGCGCGATGTCTTCGGGTCCAGGCTGGCCGTTGGTTCATCGACCAGCAGCAATTCCGGTTCCTGCACCAGCGCCCGCGCGATCCCCACCCGCTGGCGTTGCCCGCCCGACAGCGCATCGGCGCGCTTATCGATATGCTCGCTCAGCCCCACCCGGTCGAGCACCGCGAACGCCCGATCCACATCCGCCTGCGGGAATCGCCGGAAGAAGGAACGCCAGAAGCCGACATAGCCCAACCGGCCGGAGAGCACGTTCTCCATCACCGTCAGCCGGTCCACCAGCGCGTATTCCTGAAAGATCATCCCCATCCGCCGTCTCGCTCGACTTAACCCGGCGCGGTCGGCGGCGACGATGTCGGTGTCTCCCAGGAAAATGCGGCCCGAGGTCGGTTCCACCAGCCGGTTGACGCAGCGGATCAGGGTGGACTTGCCGGCCCCGGACGGACCGATCAGCCCCATGACCTGGCCGAGCGGGACGGTCAGGCTGACGTTCTCCAGGGCCAGGTCGCCGGTTGCGTAGCGTTTGGTCAGGCTGTCGATACGCAACATGGCTTGGATCCGCGGATGCTGCCTTTCCCTTACTTGCAGGCGTAGCTGACGCCCAGAGCCTTATCGACCTGACGCACGACCTCCCACTGCTTCTGGAAGGTGATCGGCAGGAACTTCTCCTGCGGCGGTTCGGTGTTCTTGAACTCCTCCAGCAGGGCGGAGCCTTCGAACTTGAAGGTGAAGAACGCCTCCTTCACCTTCGCCGCCAGTTCCGGTTTCAGGTTGTAGACCAACCCATACGCGGTCGTCGGGAACGTCTCCGACTTGTAGATCGACACCACCTGATCAGCTTTCACCACATTGCGCGCCATCATCCGCTTCATCACGGAATTGGCGATTGCCGCCGCCGGGTAGTCCTTGTTCGCCACGCCCAGCACGGAATTGTCGTGCTTGCCGGAGAATACCGGCGTGTAGTCCTTCCCGGCTTCCAGCTTGAACTGGTCGCGGAACAGGGCGGCCGGCGCCTTGTAGCCGGAATTCGAGGTTTCCGAGGTAAACGCGAACTTCTTGCCGCGCACATCCTCGATCTTCTGGATGCCGGAACCCGGGAAGGTGATCACCTCCATCTCATAGCCGTATTCGTCCTTCAGCGAGGCCATCATCGCGAACGGCACGAAGCCGCTGCAGGCGACCGCGAGCGGGGTTGATCCGGTGTTGAACCCCGCCACGTGCAGCCGTCCGGCGCGCATCGCCTCGATCTGCGCGGCGTTGCTTTGCACCGGGAAGAACTGCACGCGTTTGCCGGTGACCTTTTCCGTGTGTTTCAGGAACCCGTCCCAGACCTTCGCGTAGACGGCGGGATCCTCGACCGGCGTATAGGCGAAGATCAGCACGGGCGGGTCGATCAGGTCCGCCGGGTTGGTCGGGGTATCGGCGACCATATCGCCGTTCGCATCCTTGAAGCGCGCATCCAGTGCCCAGGCGAGGCCGGGTGCCATCGCCAGCAAAAGGGCGCCCGCCAATGCGGCGCGTGTGCCGTGTAAGGTCAACCGCCGGAACCAAAGACCCATAGGCGTCCCCTCACCGTCATTGCCGGACGTGATCCGGCAATCCACCCCCCGGCGTTGAAGCGCGGGTTGCCGGGTCAAGCCCGGCAATGACGAATGGAGCCGTGCATCGGTCGTTGTTTCGGCCGTCTGGTATAAGGCCATGTTCGCCCACCTTGGTTGCAATTGCGGCGGAGTCCGTAGCCGAACCTCCGCGTCAGAATGATGACAATCGGGTGACATCGTCGCGGAATGAGGTGCGGTCAAACCGGCACCGGCCAGCCGCGGCGCTGGTAGGCGCCGTCCCAGAACAGCCATTCATACTGGCTGCATCGGATGAAGGCGGTCATCATCCGTTCCCTTATCGCCGGGGTGGTGGCCTCGGCCGCACGGTCGGTGGCGGCGATGACGGATTTGACCACGTCCCCGAATCCCTCGGCCGAGTAGGTGTCTATCCAGGCCTGGTATGGGTTGTTGGACGCGGCCTTGCGGGCGATCGTGTTGCCGACGTCCCAGTAAAGCCAGAAACACGGCAGGAGGGCGGCCAGCAGCACTTCGAACGGCTCGTGGTAGGCGGTGGCCATCAGATAGCTGGTGTAGCTTAGGCAGTCCGGCGACACCGCGTCCGGGGTCAAGGTTGACGGATCGACTCCGTACTCCTTCAGGTAGGTGGCGTGCAGTGCAAACTCCACGTCCACCGCGCCCAGTGCCGCGGTGGCGAATGCTTTCAGGGTCTCGCTGTCCGGGCCGCGCGCGCCAGCGAGGGCCAAAGCGCGCCCATACTCATACAGGTAAAGTGCGTCCTGGATGATGTAGCACTGGAACCGATCCCGGCTGAGCGTGCCGGCGGCCAATTCCTGGTTGAACGGATGGGCGTCGATCGCCGCACGCAGCGGGGCGGTGCGCTGCCAGGCCTGATCGGTGAAGGAGGTCATGGGTGGGGTCCTTTCACGGCTACGGTATCCGCACATCTCCGCGGTCGGAGAAAATTCTCCCCTTCCCCTTGCGGGACGGGGTTGGGGGGCGGGGTAATTCCGCCCGGATACTGCGTAAAACCTCACCCCCCGACCCCCTCCCGCAAGGGGAGGGGGAGAGTCTTCTCCGTTCACGGCACCCCATACACGCGGGCGGCGGTGCCCGCGAACAGCGCCGCCTTTTCCGCCGCGGAAGCCCCCGACGCGATCCGCTTGAAGGCGTTCCAGGTCACGGCAAAGCTGGACCAGCGCTTTTGCACCGGGAAATTGCTTTCGAACATGCAGCGTTCCGCACCGAACAACGCGATGCTGGTCTCCAGCCAGGGCTTCCAGGCGGCGGCGATTTCCTCCGACGACGGCGGCATGTCGCGAGAGACCGTGCTGCCCGGCAGCCGGATCGGCAGCGCGCCCAGCTTGACGGTCACGTTCGGATGCCTGGCCAATGCCGCCATCCCGGCTTGCCAATCCGAGAAAACCTGGTCGCGGCGGGCGGCGTAGGGGCCGCCCAGGATCGGGCTGCCGACATGGTTCAGCACGATCGGGGTATGCGGGAAGGCGCCGGCCAGATCGGCGACCTCGCCCAGTTGCGGGTGGTAGACCCAGGCGTCGAACACCAGTCCCAGTGCATCCAGCGCCGCGTAGCCTTTTCGAAATGTCGCATCCATCAGCATGCCGGCGGTCGGCACCACCTTGTGGATGTCGGCGTCCCAGGCGGTGGAGTGCCGGATGCCGGCGAACCGCCCGCCGCTGGCGATCATGTGCTGTTCCAGCAGGCCGCGCGCGCGCTCGCCCAGCATCAGATTGACATTGCCGACCATCCGCGCGCAGGGGCGGGAGTCGCCGAACGTGCCGCTGGCGCCCATGGCGGCGATGCCCGCCACGAACTCGGTCTCGCCCAGGGACGCTTGCTCCGCCGGACCGTCGGCGCGGTACATGGAGTGGCATTCCTCGAACACCGTGGCGCGGATGTTGTGGCCGCTGTTCAGGTCGGCCAGCAGTTCCGGCAGCAGATAGGTGTTGCCGTCGCGGATCCAAAGATGATGGTGCGGATCGATGATCGGCAGGTCGGGCTCGATGATCGGTTCGACCAGCTTCCCGAGCCAGGAGTCGTCGACATTGCCGGAAAAGCGGCTGGGTTGCGCCATTGGGTTCCTCCCTGTGTGGTTCTGACCGTTACGCAAGGCTCTTGGACACCATTTCATACGTATTGGTGGTCAGGTTGGGCAATGCCAGAACGCGACGCAATGCCTGCTTCATCCTCTCCTGCCGGCCGGCATCGAACCGCCGCCACTGGCCGAGGGGCGCCACCATGCGCGCGGCCAACTGGCCGTTGGCCGGGTCGATGCGGATGATCATGTCGGCCAGGAAGTCGTAACCACCGCCATCCGCCGCGTGGAAGCGCACCTGGTTGCCGGCCGGGAAGCTGGCGACCAGGGACCGCGCTCGGTTCGGGTTGCGCAGGTCGAAATCCGGGTGGTCGAGCAGCGCCCGGACGTCAGCCAAGGTGGACGGACGCGGCGACATCGCCTGGATGGCGAACCATTTGTCCAGCACCAGCGCATCGTCCTTCCACGCGGCATGAAACGCGGCCAGGGCCTGGACTCGTTCGGGGCTGTCCGCCGCCGCCAGCACCGCAAGGGCGGCGAGCACATCCGTCATGTTGCGCCCCGCGTCGAACTGCGCCTTGGCCAGCCCGGCGGCTGCGGCGTCCTCCGTCGCGCTGAGGTAGCCGAGGCAGGTGTTGCGCAGGGCCCGCCGTCCCACCGCCAGCCCATCCGTGGTGTAGGGACCGGTGTCGGTCATCCGGTCATAGGTCTGGCGCAGCCCGTCCTTCAACGCCTGACCGATCGCCTTGCGCGCGATATCGCGGGCCGTATGGATCGCGTCCGGATCGACCACCGCCATCTGGTCGGCCAGGAACGCCTCGCCGGGCAACAGCAGAGCCTCCGCCGTGAACGCGGGATCCTGGTCCGCGCCGGCCAGGGTGGAGCGCATGGCATCGATCAGCCCGCGCTCGACGGTTGGGGTGCCGCCGGCCTGGATGGTTGCGACCATGCCCAGTAGGATTTGCGTCGCGTATTGCTGTCCGGACTCCCAGCGCACGAACGGGTCGGTGTCGTGCGCTGCCAGGAAGCGCAGCCGGTCGGCCGAAACGCCTGATAGTTTTACGGGTGCCGAGAAGTCGCGCAGCAAGGACGGGACCGGAGGGCTGGCAACGTCCAGGAAGGTGAACACCGTCTCCGCCCGATCCGCCAGCAACACGCGGGTCCCTTGCGCGCCGATCGCCTCTCCGTCCAACCGGGTCGGCAGTTCCTGGCCGTTGTCGTCCAGCAGCCCGATCGCCAGCGGCACCACCAGTGGCTGCTTGTCCGGCTGCCCGGGAGTCGGCGGCGTGTGCTGCGCCACCGTCAACGTATAGCGCTTTGTCGCGGCATCGTAGGCATCGCTGATCGCGATTTCCGGCGTTCCCGCCTGATGGTACCACAGCTTGAACCGCTCCAGATCCACCCCGGACGCGTCCTGCATCGCGCTGACGAAATCGTCGATGGTCACCGCGTTGTTGTCGTGGCGAGCGAAATACAGGTCCATGCCTTTACGAAAACTCTCCCGCCCGATGATGGTGGCCATCATGCGGATGACCTCGGCGCCCTTGTTGTAGATCGTCGCGGTGTAGAAATTATCGATCGCCTG
>CAMBXJ010000137.1 GCA_945871455.1 Asaia bogorensis | reverse complement strand
ACTTGCAGCTTTGCGGCGCGGGTGGGGCAGCGCCCAAAGGCTTTCTTGCCTTCACCCAATTGCCCTGCGGGACCATCGGCGGCCAACCGAGCAACGGATGACGAACCGGATAAATGCGCTACAATTTAGGCAATTTATGATGTTTTATTATTCATTAATTCCGGATTGCATGCAATTCGACTGAATTATAGTCCGAGTTCTCTGAGGCTACCCTGAAAGTCCTCGCATTCAGCCGACTGACCGGCATTGGCATGTAAATTGCTCGTGGCTCGATAACTGCCACGGCAAACCCAGGGGCACCTCATGCAGCGTCGCACATTCCTAACCCTCGCCACCGGCCTCGCCGCGCCCGCGGTGCATTCCCCGGCCCGCGCGCAAGCCCGCAACGACACCTTGCTGATCGTGTCCGAAAGTGGCCCCAACAACCTCGACATCCACGGCATCGGCACCAACGTCCCCGGCTATGAAGTGTCGTGGAATTGCTATGACCGCTTGATAACCCACGGCATGAAGACCGGGCCGGGCGGCACGCCCTATTACGATCGCGACAAACTGGTGCCCGAACTGGCCGAGGACATGGCGGTCGGCGACATGTCCGTGACCTTCAAGCTGCGGCGCGACGCCACGTTCCAGGACGGCACACCGGTCCGCGCGGTGGATGTGAAATGGTCGCTGGACCGGGCCGTCTCGGTCGGCGGCTTTCCGACGTTTCAGATGAAGGCCGGCAGCCTCGAAAAAGCCGAGCAGTTCGTTGTTGTGGATGATCATACGGTGAGGATTGATTTTCTGCGCAAGGATCGCCTGACCATTCCGGACCTCGCCGTCATCGTGCCCTGCGTCGTGAATTCAGGGCTCGTGCAAAAGAACGCCACCCAAAACGATCCCTGGGGCCTGGAATATACCAAGCAGAACACCGCGGGCTCGGGTGCCTACAAGGTGACGAAATGGACGCCGGGCACCGAGGTGATCCTGGAACGCAACGACACCTGGAAGGGTGGCGCCCCTCCGAAAATCCGCCGGGTAATCTGGCGGATGGTGCCGTCATCGGGCAACCGGCGAGCGCTGCTGCAACGCGGGGATGCGGATATTTCCTACGACCTGCCGGCCAAGGACTTCGCCGAGATGAAAACCGCCGGCAAGCTCACCCTGGTGTCCACGCCCTACAGCAACGGCATACAGTATATTGGCATGAACGTCACGAAACCGCCGTTCGACAATCCCAAGGTGCGCCAGGCCGTCGCCCATGCCATCCCCTATGACAAGATCATGGAGGTCGTCCTGTTCGGTCTCGGCAAGCCGATGTTCGGCAAGTCTGGCGGTCCGACCGAAGTGGCCTGGCCGCAGGCTCATGCGTTCAATACCAACCCCGACAAGGCGCGCGCCCTGCTGGCGGAGGCCGGGATGGCGGACGGGTTTGAAACGACCCTGTCCTTCGACCTGGGTTTTGCGGATGTGAACGAGCCGATCTGCATCCTGTTGCAGGAAAGCCTGGGCAAGATCGGCATCCGCGCCACCTTGAACAAGATCCCCGGGTCCAACTGGCGCACGGAACTGAACAAGAAGGTCATGCCGCTATACACCAATGTGTTTTCCGGCTGGCTGGACTACCCCGAGTATTTCTTCTTCTGGTGCTATCACGGCCAGAATGCGGTGTTCAACACCATGAGCTACAAGTCGCCGACCATGGACGGGCTGATCGACGGTGCCCGCATGGCGGCGGCCAGCGGCGACGTTGCAACCTACGACCGCGACGTGCGGGGCTTCGTCGATCTGGCATTCACCGATCTGCCGCGCATTCCGCTGTACCAACCCTATGTGAATGTCGCGATGCAGCCGAACATCTCCGGCTATCAATACTGGTTCCACCGCCGGCTCGACTATCGTTCGCTGGCGAAAGCCTAGCCCCGTGCGTGTCGCGCGCCAGATCGGACAGCGCCTGCTGACCGCTCTGCCCAGCGTCGCTGGGGTGATCGTGGTGACGTTCCTGCTGACGCGCATGCTGCCAGGCGATACCGCCGCGTATTTCGCCGGCCCCGCCGCGACCCCTGCCGCCATCGAGGAAATCCGCGCGCGCCTTGGCCTCGATCAGCCTTTGCCAGTGCAGTTTCTGCGCTATGTCGGCGATCTGGCGCGGGGCGATTTCGGCGCTTCGCTGACCACGGGCCAGCCGGTTCTGGCCGACATCATGGCCAGATTGCCGGCCTCGGCCGAACTGGTGCTGGTGGCGCTGGTTCTGGCCGTTGCGATCGCGGTGCCACTGGGTATCGTCGCCGCGCTCAAGGAACGATCGGTGATTGATCACGCGTGCAGGATCGTTGCAACCGCCGGCGTGTCGCTGCCGGTCTTTTTCACCGGGCTACTGCTGGTCTATGTGTTCTACTACATTCTCGGCTGGGCCCCCTCGCCGTTGGGCCGCCTGGACGTGTTCGCCAGCGCGCCGCCCACCGCGTCCGGATTCTTCCTGATCGACACGCTGCTGGCCGGCGATGTCGAGACATTCCGTGCCACCTTGGCACAATTGGCACTGCCAGCCGCGACCCTGGCGATCTTCGCCCTGGCCCCGATCGCGCGCATGACGCGGGGGGCGATGCGGTCGGTCCTGGGCTCCGATTTCGGGCGCACCGCCCGCGCCGCCGGGCTGTCCCCGGGCACCGTGGTCATGGGCTATGCCTTCCGCAACGCGGTGCTGCCGGTCATTACCACCCTGGGCATGGTGTTCTCCTTCCTGCTGGGTGCCAGCGTGCTGGTGGAGAAAGTGTTCGCCTGGCCCGGCATCGGTTCCTACGCGGTGGAAGCGCTGATCGCCTCCGACTACGCCCCGGTGCAAGGTTTTGTGCTTGTTATGGCCGTCCTGTATCTGCTGCTGAACCTTTGTATCGACATCCTGTATGGCCTGATCGATCCGCGCGTCAGGATCGACGCATGAGCGCCGCCGGCATCTCCGAAGCCCGTCCGTCCTCCGGCCTGACCGCGACGTTGCAGCACGCGCGTCACGTCATCACGGAAAACCCGGTCACCGGCTTCGCCTTTGCGCTGTTTCTGCTTTTGGTGTTGACGGCGATCCTGGGGCCGTCACTGGTGCCCTACGATCCTCTCGCCACCGACAGTTCGGCCTCGTTGCGCCCCCCGTCCGCCAGTCATTGGTTCGGCACCGACCAACTGGGGCGGGACATTTTCAGCCGCGTGGTGGTCGCGACCCGGCTCGACATGATCATCGCGGTCACCTCCGTCGCCGTGGTGTTCGCCGCCGGCGGGCTGGCCGGGATCGCCGCGGGGTATTTCGGCGGCTGGACCGACCGCATCGTCGGCCGGTTGGCCGACACCATCATGGCCTTCCCGCTTTTCGTGCTCGCCATGGGCATCGTCGCCGCGCTGGGCAATACGGTCACCAACATCGTGATCGCCACGGCGGTGGTGAATTTCCCGCTCTACGCACGCCTGGCCCGGGCCGAGGCCAATATCCGCCGCGATGCCGGTTTCGTGATGGCCGCGCGCCTGTCCGGCAACACCGATCTTCGCATCCTGCTGTTCCATATCATGCCCAACATCCTGCCCATCATGGTGGTGCAGATGTCGCTGACCATGGGTTACGCCATCCTGAACGCCGCCGGCCTGTCCTTCATCGGCCTGGGCGTCCGACCACCGACTCCCGAATGGGGGATCATGGTGGCGGAAGGTGCTGCCGGGATCATCTCGGGCGAGTGGTGGGTCGCGCTGTTTCCGGGCCTGACCCTGATGGGCGCGGTGTTCTGTTTCAACCTGCTGGGCGACGGCGTGCGCGATATCGTCGATCCCCAACGCCGCACATGAGGCCGGTGATGGACCCGATTCCCCTGCTGGACGTACGTGATCTGACCGTCGAGTTCGCCACCAGGCGCGGTGCCGTGCGCGCGGTGGACCGGATCGACCTGTCGGTCATGCGCGGGGAAATCCTGGGCATCGTCGGCGAGTCCGGCTCCGGCAAATCCGTCACATCCTATGCCGTGATGCGCATTCTCGATCGCGCCGGGCGGATCGCCGAAGGGTCCATCAGCTTTTCCGGCATGCCCCTGCAATCGATGCCGGAATCGCAGATGCGCGACCTGCGCGGGCGCGAGATGTCGATGGTGTTCCAAAACCCTCGCGCCGCGCTGAACCCAATCCGGAAAATCGGCCGCCAAATCGAAGACGTGCTGCTGCGCCATGCCCAGGCGACCCGGTCCGATGCGCGGGCCAAGGCGATCGCGATGCTCGACCGCGTGCGCATCGCCCGCCCGGAGGAACGCTACGACGCCTACCCGTTCGAATGGTCGGGCGGCATGTGCCAGCGCGTCGTCATCGCCCTGGCGTTGGCCTGCCGCCCACAACTGCTGATCGCCGACGAACCGACCACCGGCCTGGATGTCACCACCCAGAAAGCGGTGATGGAGCTGATGGTCGAGCTGACCCGCGAACGGCGGATGGCGGCCATTCTGATCACCCACGATCTGGGCCTCGCGGCCGCCTATTGCGACACCGTCATGGTGATGGAGAAGGGCAAGGTCGTCGAATCCGCGCCATCCGCCAAAATCTTCAGCGCCCCCACCCATCCTTACACAAAGCGCCTGTTGCGGGCGACGCCGAAACCCGGCTCGGTCCTGCGGGACCTGGTGATGGACCCGCAGCCCGAACCGCCACCGCCCGCGACGCCGATCCAACCCGGGCGCATCCTGGACGTGCGGGGCCTGGTGAAGACCTATGGTTCCAACAATGCGGTGGACGGCATCGACCTGCATGTCGATCGCGGCGAGAGTGTCGGGCTGGTGGGGGAATCCGGCTGCGGCAAGTCCACCACGTCGATGATGATCATGCGCCTGCTCGATCCCAGCGACGGCAGCATCCAGTTCGACGGGCAGGAAATCGGCGCGGTGCCGGCCCGCGCCTTCGCCACGCATCCGATGCGCAAGCGGATCCAGATGGTGTTCCAGGACCCGACCGACAGCCTGAACCCTCGCTTCACCGCCGAACGCGCCATCGCCGATCCCATCCAGCGCATGGGCGGCTCGATCCGCCGCGATGCCCTGCGCGCGCGCTGCGAGGAACTGGCCACCCTGGTTGGCCTGCCTGTGCATCTGCTGGACCGGTTTCCGCATCAGATGTCGGGCGGCCAGAAGGCGCGCGTCGGCATCGCGCGCGCCATCGCGCTCAATCCCGATCTGGTGATATTGGACGAACCAACCGCGGCGCTGGATGTCTCGGTCCAGGCCGTGGTGTTGAACCTGTTGCAGGACCTGAAGATTTCCCTGGGCATGTCGTATCTGTTCGTCAGTCACGACCTGCATGTGGTGCGCCTGTTGTGCGACCGGGTCATCGTGATGCGCGCCGGCAAGATCGTGGAGCAGGGGACCGCCGAACAGGTGCTGGAAGCCCCGACGGCTGCCTATACGCGGGAACTGCTCGCGGCCGTGCCGCATCCGCCGACCTGACATGATCGCGAAAACCACACGGGCCGCGACCCTGCGCGCGCAGATCGCCGACGAGATCGTGCGCGGCGACCTGCGCCCCGGCACCCCGCTGGACGAGGTCTCCCTGGCGCAGCGCTTCGGCGTGTCCCGCACCCCGGTGCGAGAGGCGTTGCGCGAACTCTCCTCGGCCGGAGCGGTCCGCATCCAGCCACATCGGGGCGCCGCGGTGTCCCGCCCCGCCGCCCGTGAGGTGGAGGACATGTTTGCCGTCATGGCGGAATTGGAGGCCCTGTGCGCCGGTTTGGCCGCGGTCGCCATGACTCCGGCGGAACGACGCGACCTGGCCGCCATCCATGCCAGCCTGCGGGACCTGATCCAGACCGGCGACCCGCAACGCTACCACGAAGTGAACGAGCGGTTTCATCACGCGATCTACCTGGGCAGCCACAACGCCTATCTGGCGGAGGTGACCCTGACCACGCGCCGGCGCCTGGCTCCGTTCCGGCGCGCGCAGTTTCGCACCTCCGGGCGATTGGCCTTGTCCTACGAGGAACATGACAGGGTCGTCAGCGCCATCCAACGCGGCGACCGCGCCGGGGCCGGAACGGCAATGCGCGACCATATCGGCATCGTGCATTTCGCCTACGAACATTACGCGCAGGACCTGGATCCGTCGCCAAGGCTACGGTTGGTCTCGACCAGCGAGGAGAGCGCATGAGCGTGTCGGTTGACGATCCCGTGGCGGCGGCGGAGGCGGCGATCGCTACCGATCGCGCGCATGACGATCCCGCCCTGTGGATCACTCGCATGCCCGACGAGACGATCCGGGCCCGCGCCCGAACCCTGCGGTCCGAGGGCCGACAGGGACGTGCCTTGTGGGGCGTGCCCTTCGCGGTGAAGGACAATATCGACGCGGCGGGCCAGCCAACCACCGGCGCCTGTCCGGCCTTTGCCTATACGCCGACCGAGGACGCACCGGCCGTACGGCACCTGCTCGATGCCGGCGCGATCCTGATCGGCAAGACCAACCTGGATCAGTTCGCGACCGGTCTGGTCGGCGTGCGCAGCCCCTATGGTGTTCCCCGCAACGTCTTCGACCCGACGCGCGTGCCCGGCGGGTCATCCTCCGGCTCCGCCTGCGCCGTCGCCGCTGGCATCGTGCCCTTTGCACTGGGCACCGACACGGCGGGGTCGGGACGCATTCCCGCCGCGTTCGGCAATATCGTCGGGTTGAAGCCGACCATCGGCAGTGTATCGGCCCGAGGCATGGTGCCGGCCTGCCGCTCGATCGATACGATATCGGTGTTTGCCCGCTCGGCGGACGCCGCCCTGGCGGTGCAGCGTGTGATCGCCGGATACGATCCAGCCGATCCGTATTCCCGACCCGCGCCGTATCCCCATTTGCGCCGGTCGTCGGTGCCGCCCGCGATCCGCGTGCGGTTCGCCGATCCGGACGCAGTGTGCGAACCAGCGGCCACCGCCGCGACCCATCGGGCGGCCACGCTGCTGGATGCCAAACCTGTCGATATCGCGCCATTTCTGGAGATCGCCCGTCTGCTCTATGACGGTCCCTGGGTCGCCGAACGAACCGCCGCGCTGGGCGACTTTCCGCTGGAACATTGTTTCCCGGTGACCCGCGCCATTATCGAAGGCGGTCTGACCCGGCGCAGCGTCGATGCCTTTCGCGCGTTCCATCGCCTGGCCCAGGCGCGACGATTGGCCGCCAACCTGTTCGAGACCTGCGACGCGTTGCTGGTTCCGACCGCGCCGTTCACCCCGACTTTGGCGGAACTCGCCGCCGATCCGATCGGACCGAACAGCCGGCTGGGGACCTTCACCAATTTCGTCAATCTCTGCGATCTGGCGGCCATTGCGGTGCCGGCCGGGTTCGGCCCGAATGGGTTGCCGGTCGGTGTCACCCTGATCGGTCCAGCCTGGTCCGAAGGCCGGCTCGCGGCTCTGGCCGATCATGTGCACCGGGCGTTGGTCACCACGGCCGGCGCCACCGGCCACCCCTTGCCGCCGCCGGCAGCCCCCGACCCGTTGATGCCGGAGGACACCGCCCTGTTCTGCGTCGGAGGTCATATGGCCGGCCTGCCCTTGAATGGCCAGGTCACCAGCCTCGGCGGCCGCTTCGTGCGTTCGGCCCGCACGACGCCTTCCTATCGCCTGCACGACCTGGGCAACCGCCCCGGCATGCTGCGCACAGCGGACGGACACGCGATCGAGGGGGAGGTGTGGGCGCTGCCAACCGCCACCATCGGCGCCCTGCTGGCGCAGGTGCCGGCGCCGCTGGGCTTCGGCATCGTCACGCTGGAGGACGGCCCCTGCCTGGGCTTCTTGGCGGAAGCGGCCGGTGTCGTGGAAACGCCGGACATCACCCGGTTCGGCGGCTGGCGCGCCTGGCTTGCCAACCGCTAGCCCGGTCCACCCTTTTCGGATGACCAGCCGCTCCGCCTGCTCACGCCATTACGGAGGCGATCTCATGCAAGACAGCGAACTCGATGCCCTGGTCGATGCCGGCACCGGTAGCCTGGGAATCCCGATTGACCCAACCTGGCGGGCGGCCATTCGCGCCGCCTTGGCGATGACATTGCGCTTCGCGGCCCAGGTCGAGACGCACCCCCTGCCCGATGAGACCGAACCCGCACCGGTGTTTCGCGCATGAGCCCGCAATCCTCCCTCGCCACGATCGAGGCAACCCTCGCCGACATCGACGCCCGCAATCCGCGCCTCAACGCCTTCACCGCGGTGACCGCCGATCGCGCCCGGGTGCGAGCAGCCGAATTGGATGCCTCCCGCGCCGCCGGGCGGGCGCCCTTGCCGCTAGAGGGCATGCCCTTCGCGGTCAAAAACCTGATCGATATAGCGGGACTGCCGACGCTCGCGGGGTCGAAAATCAACCGGTCCCGTCCCCCGGCCGAGGCGGATGCGACCCTGGTGACCCGGTTGGAGGCAGCCGGGGCCATTCTGGTCGGTGCCCTGAACATGGGCGAATACGCCTATGACTTCACCGGCGAGAACGTACATGACGGACCGTCACGCAATCCGCATGACACTGCCAGCATGACCGGCGGGTCCTCCGGCGGATCCGGTTCGGCCGTGGGCGGGGCGCTGGTGCCGCTGGCGCTCGGGTCCGACACCAATGGCTCGATCCGGGTGCCGGCGTCGTTTTGTGGCGTGTTCGGCCTGAAACCCACCTTCGGGCGGCTGTCGCGCGCGGGCAGCTTTCCGTTCGTTGCCAGCCTGGACCATCTGGGACCCCTGGCGCGGACGGTTGACGATCTCGCGCGCGCCTATGACGCGATGCAAGGACCGGATCCAGCCGATCCAGTCTGCGTCGACCGCCCCGCCGAACCTATCACCGACCGGCTGCCGCTCGGCATCGACGGGCTGCGGATCGCCACCTTGGGCGGGTACTTCCAGGAGGGCGCGACCCAACAGGCGCTGGATGCGGTGGCGTCCGTCGCGTCTGCCCTGGGCGCCTCACGCGAGATGGAACTGCCCGAACCGGCGCGCGCCCGAGCCGCGGCCTTTGTCATCACCACGACCGAGGGGGCGGCCCTGCATCTCGACCGTCTGCGCACCCGGGCGGGAGATTTCGATCCGGCCGTTCGCGACCGCCTGATCGCCGGCGCGCTGCTGCCGGCGTCCCTGGTCACCCGCGCGCAGAAATTCCGTCGCTGGTATCGAGAGGCCGTGCTGAAGTTGTTCGACGACGTGGACATCCTACTGGCTCCAGCCACGCCCTGCGCCGCACCGCTGATCGGGGAAACCGAACTGGACCTGGGAGGCGAAATGGTGCCGTTGCGGCCCAATATCGGGATCTACACCCAGCCGATTTCCTTTATCGGCCTGCCGGTGGCCGCGGTCCCGGTCCGCGGTCCCACCCTGCCGATCGGCGTGCAGCTCATCGCCGCGCCCTGGC
>CAMBXJ010000136.1 GCA_945871455.1 Asaia bogorensis | reverse complement strand
CATCCGCTTCACCACGGCCAGCATCTGCGCCGACAGGGTCACCGCGCCCAGACGGTAGTCGCGGAACGCCGCACAGGCCCGCGGCACCCAGGCCTCGACCGTGTTCAGCATGGCCTCGGCATAGACGCGGATTTCGTATTGCGCGTGAGGGTCGGCCCGCAACGAGAGGAAATGAAACAGGTTATGCAGGTCGGTCTTCCAATACCACTGCGTGTAGGTGTTGAGCGTCAGGTTCATCCGCGCCAGCTCCCGCGCCAACCCCTGGCGAGACGGATCGACAGGCGTCCCGGACGCGTCCTCGTTCAGCATCGCGGCATAATGGTCGTAGTTGCGGGCGGCGTCGTCGCGCAGCAGGTCCAGAACCTCGGCCGCTTCCGCGCCTTCCAGCACCGCGCCGCGGCCCTGGCGGTTGGTGACGGCTTGCGCGGCGAGATGCTCGGGGGCCGGAATATAGAACTCCCGATCCAGGATGGAGTAGCGCGCCGAGTATTCGTTCACGTTGGCGGTACGGTGGCGGATCCACTGGCGCGCGACGAAGATCGGCAGTTTGACGTGGTATTTGATCTCGCACATCTCGAACGGGGTCGAATGGCGGTGGCGCATCAGATAGCGGATCAGGCCGGCGTCTTCGGACACGCGGCGAGTCCCGCGGCCGTAGGACACTCGCGCCGCCTGCACGATGGCGGCATCGTCGCCCATGTAGTCGATCACCCGGACGAAGCCGTGATCGAGGATGGGGATGGCCTGGTACAGCATGGCCTCCAATGCCGGCACGGTGGGGCGGGCCGTGGCGGCGGATTGGGCGCGCTGGGCGGCGATCTCGGCTTGTTGTGCGGGCGAGAGAGGCATGGGCTGGATCTTATCACCTCTTTTCCGCTCGCAACACCGGTGCATGGCCGACCTCGGCTACGGGTTTCCTTGCTTCGCCTGTCGGTACTCCCACCGCACGCCCGCCGGGCAATTCTGCTTGGCTCGCACCTCGATGCTCATCCATGGCGCGCCTGTTGCCGGCACGGTCGTGCTGACCATGCGACGTGGCCCCGGGGGGTGGCGGATCGGGCGGTCGCGCGATTGTGGCGCCGCTTCGGAAACCCCTTTCAATCGTCACCGAGGGCGCCTATATCTGCGTCGTCAGCTTGCTGACTATGGTGATAAACGGTGGTTGGAATAAGCGTTGTGGACCCGGGGGCAGTGCCCGGCGCCTCCACCATTCCCCTCCCGGATACGGGCAGGCATATGGGGGCGACACAGGCTCGACACGCGTGGTAAAGACCCATCTTTTGCTCGGCATGATACCGCCGTTATCGGGTCAATTCTCAAGTGCCAATGATAATCAGGCGCTCGCTGTAGCTGCATAAGCTATAAGCGCGGTTCGGGGGGCACCGGGCAACAGAAGCCCCCCACTCTTCGCGCATTCGGGAAGACTCGCCCGGCCTACTCGACGGTCACCGACTTCGCGAGATTCCGCGGCTGATCGACGTCCGTGCCCTTCAGAACCGCCACATGATAAGCCAGCACCTGCACCGGGATCGCATACAGGATCGGTGCCACGAACGGATCGACCGTGGGCAGGATCACGGTTTCCGCCGCGATGCCTTTCAGCTTGGCGGCACCCTCGGCGTCCGAGAACACAATCACCTGCCCGCCTCGGGCAGCGGCTTCCTGCAAATTGGACGCAGTCTTCTCGAACAGAGGCCCGGATGGCGCGATGGCGATCACCGGCACGGACGGGTCGATCAGCGCGATGGGGCCGTGTTTCATCTCCCCGGCGGCATAGCCCTCGGCGTGGATATAGCTGATTTCCTTCAGCTTCAGCGCCCCCTCCAGAGCGATCGGGTAGCAATTGCCACGCCCCAGGAACAGCACGTCGCGCGCCCGCGCCACCCGCTGAGCCAGGTCCTGGATCGCCGCATCGTTGTCCAGCACCTCGGCCGCGCGTTCCGGCACTTCCAGCAGAGCCGTGGTCATCGCGGCTTCCTGGGCGGCGGTGATGGCCCCCCTCGCCCGTCCCGCGGCCAGGGCCAGGCACGCCAGCACGGATAGCTGGGCCGTGAACGCCTTGGTGCTGGCAACGCCGATTTCCGGCCCGGCGACGGTTTCCAGCACCGCGTCCGATTCCCGCGACATGCTGCTTTCGGGCACATTCAGGATCGAGAGCACTTTCTGCCCCTGCTCCCGCATATAGCGCAGCGCGGCGAGCGTATCCGCCGTCTCCCCGGACTGAGACACCAGCAAACCCAGCCCGCCGGCGGGCATGGGAGGCGTGCGGTAGCGGAACTCACTGGCAACGTCGCCATCGGTGGGGATGCGAGCCATCGCCTCGAACCACCAGCGCCCCACCAGGCCGGCGTAGAAGGCGCTGCCACAGGCGCTCATGGTGATGCGCGGCAGGGTCGCGAAGTCGAACGGCATGTCCGGCAGCATCACCGCGCGGGTGGAGGGATTGACCATCCGGTGCAACGTGTCGCCGATCACGGCGGGATGCTCGTGCAGCTCCTTTTCCATGAAGTGGCGGTAGTTGCCCTTGCCGATGGCGGCCCCGGTCAGGCGAGTCAGTTTGACCTCGCGCTGGATTTCGTTGCCTTCCATGTCGAAGAACTGCGCGCCGGTGCGGCTGACGACGGTCCAATCGCCATCGCGCAGATAGGCGATCCGCCTGGTCAGCGGCGCCAGGGCCAGCGCGTCGGACCCGACGAACATTTCGTCGTCCCCAAATCCGACAGCCAGGGGCGCACCGTGTTGGGCGCCGACGATCAACTCGTCTTCGCCGGCGAAGATCATGGCCAGGGCATAGGCGCCGCGCAGGCGACGGAAGGCGGCGCCCGCGGCCTCGATCGGCTTCATGCCACGTTGCAGGTTCAGGTCGACCAATTGCGCGACGGTCTCGGTATCGGTTTCCGTACTGAACACCTGTCCGGCCGCTTCCAGTTCGGCGCGCAGTTCGGCGTGGTTTTCGATGATGCCGTTATGCACCAGCGACACCCGGATCGTGCCGTGCGGGTGGGCGTTGTTGACCGTGGGGGCGCCGTGGGTGGCCCAGCGCGTGTGGCCGATCCCGATCGTGCCGAACAGCGGGGTGCGGTCCAAGGCCGCGGAGAGATTGCCAAGCTTGCCCTCGGCGCGGCGTCGGTCGATCTGGCCGTCGACCAGGGTGGCGATACCGGCGCTGTCATAGCCGCGATATTCCAGCCGGCGCAGCGCCTCCAGCAGCAAGGGGGCCGCCTGACGCGAGCCGATGACTCCGACGATGCCGCACATTCAGTTATTGTCCCCTTGGCAGGTTTTCTTCCCATGGGTCGCGTGGAATTCGGCCGCCCAGCCGGGTTTCTGCACCTGCCGCCCGCGCGCCAGAGCCAGCGCGTCTGGCGCCACATCCGACGTGATGACGCTGCCGGCTGCGACCATCGCACCATCGCCCACGGACACGGGCGCGACCAGCGCGACATCCGAGCCGATAAAGGCATGCGCGCCGATCGTGGTGCGATGCTTGGCATAGCCGTCATAATTGCAGGTGATGGTGCCGGCCCCGATATTCGTGGCCTCGCCCACCGAGGCGTCGCCGATATAGGTCAGGTGGCTGGCCTTCACGCCCCGGGCAAGGGTGGCGGCCTTCAGTTCGACGAAATTGCCGACATGGACGTCGGTATCCAGCACGGTGCCGGGGCGCAGGCGCGCAAAGGGGCCGATGATGCAGCCGGCCCCGACCTGGCAGCCTTCCAGATGGCTGAAGGCGCGAATCCGCACGTTGTCGGCGATCGTCACGCCGGGTCCGAACACGACATTCGGCTCTATCGTCACATCGGTGCCGAAGCGCGTGTCCATGCTGAGAAAAACCGAGTCCGGATCGGTCATGGTCACGCCCGCGTCCATGGCGGCCTCCCGCAGCCAGGACTGCATCACGGCCTCCGCCTTCGCCAGTTCGGAACGGGAATTGACGCCGGCGAGTTCCTCGGCCGGGGCTTCGACCACGCCGACGCGCTGGGCGTCCCGCCGGGCGAGGGACACGACATCGGTCAGGTAAAATTCGCCCTTGGCATTGTCGTTGCGGACCGCCCGCAACCACTGGTGCATGGTGGTCGCGGGTGCACACAGCACGCCGGCGTTGCACAACGGGATCGCGCGTTCGGCCTCGGTCGCGTCGGTCCATTCGACAATGTGATCAGCCTCGCCATTATGCGCCACCACGCGGCCATAGCGTGCGGGATCGTTCGGACGGAACGCCAACAGACCCAGGCCGAGCGGCCCCTTGGCATCCCCCTGAACCCGGCGTTCCAGCAGGTTGCGCAGGGTCTTCGGTTGGATCAGCGGGTTGTCGGCATAAAGAACCGCGACCTCTCCGTCACCGAAATGTTCGACCGCCTGCAGCGCGGCATGGGCGGTGCCGAACCGATCCTGTTGGACGACGCAGGGATGGGGTGCGGCTTCGCGGCGGACCTGTTCCATGTCGGGGCCGAGCACGACGACAATACGATCGAAGACAGATTCGCAGCTTGTCAGCAGATGGCGCAACATGGATCGGCCCGCGATTGGGTGCAGCGTCTTGGGCAGCGCGGACTTCATCCGTGTTCCGAATCCGGCGGCCAGAATGATCGCGGTTGCGTGCATGCCGTTCCCCTGCTTCGCTGTGCGCTCTCGGGTAGCCGTCCGGGCCGACATATGTCAAAGCCCCCGGCTACGACATTGGTTCAATTCACGTTTCGGAGTACAACATCGTGGCGCGGACCCTGCTGCTGGACCTGGATGGGACCCTGGTCGACACCGTCCCCGATTTGGCCGCGGCGTTGAACCGGCTGATGGCATCCCGCGACCTACCCCCATTCTCGGCTTCTGAAACGGCTGGCATGGTCGGCGACGGGGTGGCTCGTTTGGTGGAGAAAGCGTTCGCGGCCCGGGGACGCATGCCGGATGCGACCGCGATCGCGGTGTTCTCGGCCGATTACGCGGCGCATGCGGCGGTGGAAAGCCGGTTGTATCCGGATGTCGAGGCAACCCTGCAAGGCCTGGCGGATGAGGGCTGGCGGTTGGCGGTGTGCACCAACAAGCCGGAGGGCGCGGCGCGCTCGCTGCTGGAGGCGCTGGGTCTGGCCCGGTTCATGGCGGCGGTGGGCGGGGGCGACAGTTTCCCGGTGCGCAAACCGGACCCGGCGCACATGACGGCGACCCTGCTGGCCGCGGGCGGGACGGCCGAACGCGCGGTGATGGCCGGGGATCACGCAAACGATGTGGTCGCGGCGTGCGGCGCCGGGCTGCCGTGTATTTTCGCCGCCTGGGGCTATGGGCCGTTGTCGATGGCCGAGGGTTCGGCGGCGGTGGCGCGGGACGTGGTGGAGATGGCGGGGATTGCGCGCCGGTTGGTGCGGTAGAGAGTAAGGGCGGGGCGTCCGCCCCGGACCCCGACCAGAGGCTTTGCCCCTGGACCCCACCAAGGGCAACGGCCCTTGGAACCCGGACCATTGTCGTTTGAATTCCTGGGGCCTACTCGCACGTTGATAGGTCCGAGTAGGCCCCAGGAATTCAAACGACAAAAGAATCGCATTCCAAAGGCCGTGCCTTTGGGTGGGTCCAGGGCAAAGCCCTGGTCGGGGTTCGGGGCGGAAGCCCCGTCCTTCTCTCCATCGCACCCAACTTGCGCCAACCCCCGCGATCGGCCATCTCTGCCGCCTTCAACCACGACCATCGAGTATGCCAATGCAACGCATCTTCTCCGGCATCCAGCCCTCCGGCGTCGCCACGCTTGGCAACTATCTGGGCGCGATTCGCAACTGGGTGGCGCTGCAAGACGAGCACGAGTGCATCTACTGCGTGGTCGATCTGCACGCGATCACCGAGTGGCAGGATCCCAAGGACTTCGCCCGGCAGACACGGGAAATGGCGGCCGTGCTGCTGGCCTGCGGGATCGACCCGACGCGCCACATCCTGTTCCTGCAATCCTCGGTGCGCGCACATGCGCAGCTTGCCTGGATTTTCAACTGCGTGGCGCGGATCGGCTGGCTGAACCGCATGACGCAGTTCAAGGACAAGGCGGGGAAGAACCGGGAGAACGCCTCGACCGGCCTGTATGTCTATCCGAACCTGATGGCCGCCGACATCCTGGCCTACAAGGCGACGGCCGTGCCGGTGGGGGAGGATCAGCGCCAGCACCTGGAACTCGCCAACGACATCGCGCAGAAATTCAACCACGATTACGGCGTGGACTTCTTCCCGAACATCCAGCCGCTGATCCTGGGCGTGGCCGCGCGGGTCATGAGCCTGCGGGACGGCACCAAGAAAATGTCCAAATCCGACCCGTCGGATCAGAGCCGCATCAACCTGAACGATGACGCCGACACGATCGCCCTGAAGATCCGGCGTGCCAAGACCGACCCGGAACCTCTGCCGAGCGAGATGGAGGGGCTGGCGAACCGGCCGGAGGCGCGGAATCTGGTGGGGATTTATGCGGCGCTGGCCGACATGGACGCCGAGGCGGTGCTGCGCGATCACGGCGGCAAGGGGTTCGGCGCGTTCAAGGAAGCGCTGGCCGCGCTGGTGGTCGACCGGCTGAGCCCGATCGCGTCGGAAACCCGGCGCTATCTGGCGGACCCGGGCAGCGTGGATGCGGTGTTGCGGGATGGTGCGGGCCGAGCGGCGGCGATTGCGGATCCGATCGTGGCGGAGGTGGAGCGGATGGTGGGGTTCATTGGGGTTTAACGCCCGACGGCAGTCACATATTTCGGCAACCAGAGAAACTCCTCCCCCTCCCCTTGCGGGCTTGGGCCGCGAAGCGGACCAAGGTTGGGGGCAGGGGTTGTGCCGCAGGGATATTGCGTGAGTCCCCTCCCCCCAACCTTGGTCCGCTTCGCGGCCCAAGCCCGCAAGGGGAGGGGGAGAATTCTGCGAATGGCGCCTTATGCCCAGGTTCCTGCACCCAACCGGTCCAAGCCCAGAACGCAGCCCCAGCCCTTGCCAGCACCCCACCGCCACGCCAATCCTTCCCCCAGCAGATCAGGGGATCTACCATGCCCGTCGAAACCGTCATCGAAGCCGCCCGCGCTTTCCTGGGAGAGCGCCTGACCACCAACGCGGCTTTGCGGGACCACCATAGCCACGGCCAGGACACCCAAACCCCGGTGCTGCCCGATGCGGTCGCGTTCGTGGAGACCTCGGAAGAGGCCGCCCGCGTACTGGCCCTGTGCAATGCCGATCACATACCGGTGGTGCCCTGGGGCGCTGGCACCTCGTTGGAAGGCCATGTCACGCCGGTCCGCGGCGGCATCACGCTCGACCTGTCGCGCATGACCCGGATCATCGATGTCAGCCAGGCGGACATGGATTGCCGCGTCGAAGCAGGCGTGACGCGGGAACAGTTGAACACCCATCTGCGCGATCTCGGCCTGTTCTTCCCGGTCGATCCCGGCACCTCGGCCTGCACCATCGGCGGCATGTCGGCGACCCGAGCCTCGGGCACCAACGCGGTGCGCTACGGCACGATGCGAGAAAACGTGATGGGCCTGACCGTCGCCATGGCCGATGGGCGGATCATCCGCACCGGCGGGCGGGTGCGCAAATCCGCCACCGGCTACGACCTCACGCGCCTCTTCGTCGGCTCCGAGGGCACGCTCGGCGTCATCACCGAAATCCAGTTGCGCCTGCATGGCATCCCCGAAGCGGTATCCTCCGCCACCTGCCAGTTCCCCACCCTGAAGGACGCGATCGAGACCGTCATCACCATCATGCAGACCGGCATCCCGGTGGCGCGCATGGAACTGCTGGATGAGGTGCAACTCGCCGCCTGCATCGCCTATTCGAAGCTGGAAGGGCTGGAACCGCTGCCCAGCCTGTTCTTCGAATTCCACGGCACCGAGGCCTGAGTCGCCGAACAGGCGCAACAGGCCGAGGACATCGCCAACGGCTACAACGGGCGCGGCTTCCGCTGGGCCACCGATCCGGCCGATCGCCAAAAACTGTGGCAGGCGCGCCACGATGCGCTCTGGGCCTGCCTGGCGCTGAAACCCGGCCACAAGGGGATCGCCACCGACGCGATCGTGCCGATCTCCCGCCTGGATGAGGCCATCCTGGGCGCCAAGGAAGACATCGCCGCCTCCGGCCTGACCGCCCCCATCGTGGGACACGTGGGGGATGGCAATTTCCACACCGTGATCCTGGTGCCGCCGGAACCGGACGGGCTGGCGCGGGCTTGGGAGCTCGACAAGAAGATCGTCGCCCGGGCCTTGGCTTTGGGCGGGTCTTGCAGCGGGGAGCACGGGGTCGGGATCGGCAAGCGGGAGTTCCTGGAACAGGAGCATGGGGCAGAGGCTTTGGCCGTCATGCGGTCGGTGAAGCAGGCTTTGGATCCTCGGGGGGTGATGAATCCGGGGAAGATTTTTCTCAACTGAAGACTCGGGGCGCTGCCCCGAACCCCGCCAAGGGCGACGGCCCTTGGAACCGATCCATGGTGGACCGGGCCATCCGGCAGGGGGTAGATCAAAAGCCAATAAAACAACCCCGAGGCCCCCATGCCTGATAGCAGCTCCCAGTACGGCGATAGCCTGATCATCGACATGGTCCGGAAGTTTTCCCAGGAGCGTCTCGCCCCCCTTGCCGCCGCCCGCGAGAAAGCCGGCCGGATCGAGCCGGAAATCATCGCCGAACTGGGCGAACTGGGCATCTTCGGCGCCACCACCCCCGCCGAGTGGGCCGGATCGGAAATCGATCCGGTTACCTACGCCCTGGTGCTGGAGGAAATCGCCGCCGGCGACGGCTCGATTTCGACCATGGTGTCGGTGCACAACTCGCCCACCTGCATCATCTTCAGCAACTACGGCACCGACGCGCAAAAGGACCGCTGGCTGCGCAAACTGGCCACCGGAGAGCATATCGGCTCCTTCGGCCTGACCGAGCCGCAGGCAGGCTCGGATGCCTCCAACCTGCGCACGCGAGCGGTCCGGAAGGGCGACCGCTACATCGTCAACGGCTCCAAGCAGTTCATCAGCAACGCCACCCATCCCGGCAGCATCGTGTTTTTCGCCGTGACCGATCCCAGCGCCGGCAAGCGCGGCCTGTCGGCGTTTGTAATCGACAAGACCCATCCCGGGTTCTCGGTGACGCGGACGGAAGAAAAACTCGGGCAGAAGGCCTCCGACACCTGCGCGCTGTCGTTCCAGGACGTGGAAATCCCGGAAGATCAGCGCATCGGCGCGGAAGGCGAAGGCTACAAGATCGCGCTGTCCACCCTGGAAAGCGGCCGCATCGGCATCGCGGCGCAAAGCGTCGGCATGGCCCGCGCCGCGCTGGACTATGCCGTTGGCTACGCAAAAGAGCGCAAGGCATTCGGCGGTGCCATTATCGACTTCCAGGCGGTGGGTTTCCGCCTCGCCGACGCCAAGACACGACTGGAAGC
>CAMBXJ010000135.1 GCA_945871455.1 Asaia bogorensis | reverse complement strand
GCGATCCCGCGGTGCACCAGGCGGTCTGTGAGCGGGTGCGCGACTGGTGGGACGCTCTGCCAGGCTGGCGCGTGCTCGGCATTGTCGAAAGCCCGATCACCGGGCCGGAAGGCAACCGGGAGTTCCTGCTCGCTGCGTCGAAGACATCCCGGACGTAATGCCAACCGCCCGCCCCTTTGACTGATAGCGCGCGCCACCCCCTCGTCATTGTTGGGATCGACGCGGCAACCCGCGCTTCACCGGCAGGGAGTGGGGCGCCGGATCGAGTCCGGCAATAACGGTGACAGGGCGCCTGGGGCGGGCAACTGGGGCGGACGCCCTCAGGTGTCACCAACCACCGCTCCCGGTCGCAGCGTGTCCAGCGGCCAACGCGGCAACGGCGCGAAATCCAGACCGTTCGTCAGCCCCAGCCGCAGCCGCTCAACCCCGGTCCAGGCGACCATCACCGCATTATCGGTGCACAGACGGATCGGCGGCGCGACCAACTGGAATCCGACGGTCTCCGCCACGCCCCGCAAAGCCGCGCGCACGGCGCCATTCGCGGCCACACCGCCGGCCACGACCAGAAGACGCGCCCACGGCGAACGCGCCCGCATCATCGCCATCGCGTGTTTCGCGCGGTCGGCCATGACGGTTGCCACGGCAAGCTGAAACGACGCGGCGAGATCGGCGGCCTGCTGTCTCGGCAAAGCGCCTGCTCCGAGCCGAGCGATGGTCTGCGCGACGGCTGTCTTGAGCCCGGAGAAGCTGAAATCGCAGCCGGCCCGTCCCAACATCGGGCGAGGGAAGTCATGCCGAGAAGCGTCCCCGTCCGCCGCCAGCCGTTCGAGGGCCGGTCCGCCCGGCCATCCAAGTCCGAGCAGCTTTGCCACCTTGTCGAAGGCTTCTCCGACCGCATCGTCCACGGTTCCACCCAGCCGCGTGTGCTGTCCGACGCCCTCCACCGCGATACATTGGCAGTGTCCGCCGGACATCAGCAGCAGCAGGTAGGGGAACGCGGCGCCGCCCTCCACCAGGCCGGGCAGGCGGGCGGTCAGCGCATGTGCTTCCAGATGGTTGACGGCGACAAACGGCAGGTTGCGGGAGAGCGCGATGCCCTTCGCCATCTGGCTGCCAACGATCAACCCGCCGATCAGGCCCGGGCCGGTGCTGGCCGCGACGCCGCCCAATTCGGCAAATCCCAGGCCCGCCCGCGCCATGACCCGACCGATCTGCTCCGGTAGGTACGACAGATGGGCTCGCGCCGCGATCTCCGGCACGACGCCGCCGTACGGGGCATGCTCGGTTTCCTGACTGAGCACGGACTCCGCCAGAATACGGCCGTCGGATGCCAGAATGGCGGCAGCGGTTTCATCGCAGGACGATTCTATGCCCAGGACCGGGCCCATCGGTCGGGATTCCATCGGTTAGGTCGGTCGACGGCAAAAAAATGGCTGCATGTTCATTCTCCGCTGCCCGAGCATGTAGCGGCCGGACCGGTCTTGTGCCAAGCAAGCGCGGTTACCGCACGACCTGAAAACAATCCAGGGTTGCCCGGGGCCGCAACAAATCAGCACGAGCAGGGAGACGATCCTATGTCGACCATAACAGGCACCGCGCGGGCGTTCTTTGACGCTTGCGAAACGGGAAAGGGATGGGACGGATGCCAGGCTTATTGCGCGCCGGACGCCACGTTCTCCGCCCAGGCCGAACCGCTGATGGACGTTAAAACATTGCGAGATTATACTGAATGGATGAAGGGCCTGCTGACTGTCCTGACGGACGGGCGGTATGTGGTAAAATCCTTCGCGACGGATGCCGAACGGAATAACGTCTGTGCCTATGGCGTATTCACCGGTACACATCTGGCCGGTGGCCCTTGCCCGCCGACGGGCAAGACGACGAACACCGACTATGTGTATGTGATGCAGTTCGCGGAGGGAAAGATCGTCCACATTTCAAAAATCTGGCACGCGGGTCTCGCGCTGAAGGAACTCGGCTGGGCCTGAACCCGCAAACGCCTCGGGGCTTGCACCGCACCGGCAACGCGGTGCATTTCGCGCCGACATGAACGAAGCCGACATGCACGAAGCTGGCATGGACGAAGCCGGCATGCACGAGGCCAACGTGGACGATGCCGACATGGACGATACATAACATTCTGATGAACGCCCCGAACCGAACGCAGCAGCCGATCCCGAACCCCGACGTGACCCGAACCCGTGTCCGCACCCACGCGCGCGCCCTGCCGCTACGGGTCGGCACCCGCGGGTCTCCCCTCGCGCTGGTGCAAACCCGCGCATTCCTGGACGTGCTGACCCGGTTGTGCCCTGTCCTCCGTGGAATGGATGTGTTCGAGGAACATGCCATCAACACGACAGGCGACGCGGTGCAGGACCGACGTCTGGCGGACATTGGCGGCAAAGGCCTGTTTGCCAAGGAAATCCACGAAGCCCTGGCCGACGGGCGGATCGATTTTGCCGTCCATAGCCTGAAGGACCTGGAAACCGAGATGCCGTCCGGGATCGTGCTGGCGTGCACGATGCGGCGAGAGGATGCGCGGGACGCCCTGATCCTTGGGCCGGATTGCCATGACAGCGATCCCGGCGATCCCTATGCCTGCCTCCCGGCTGGCGCCACGATCGGCACGTCCTCCGTCCGCCGGCAGGCCCAGTTGCTGCACGCTCGACCGGATCTGGTCATCACCACCTTGCGCGGCAACGTCCAGACCCGCCTGGCCAAGCTGGCGGCGGGGGATTGCACGGCCTCGCTCCTGGCCCTGGCCGGGCTTCGGCGGCTTGGTCTGGAGGATCGCGCTTCGGTCGTGTTGGACCCCGACGCCATGGTACCCGCCTCGGGACAGGGCATCGTCGGCATCACGGTGCGGGAGGCCGACCTTGAATTGCGGGAAATGCTGGCCGCGATCGAGGACCCGGAAGCCAACTGGGTCGCCACCGCCGAACGGGCAATGCTGGCGGAACTGGACGGGTCCTGCCGCACGCCGATCGGTGGGCATGCCCGCCTGCTGCCGACCGGGGAATTGCATCTGACCGGACTGGTGGCGCGCCCCGACGGGTCTTTCCTGCTGAAATCCAGCCTGCATGGCTCGGTTGCGGACGCCGAGCGGATTGGGCGGGAACTGGGGGCTTCGCTGCGTGCCGACAGCCCGCGAGATATCTTTGTGTGACGGATCGCGTGGCACGATCCTGATTACCAGACCGGAGCCTGCCGCGACGGAAACCGCCGCACGGGTAACCGCCATGGGGTTCCGCCCGGTGGTTGCACCGATGATGACCATCCGGACGATGCCGCCGCTTCGTATGAAGCCGACATCCCAATCGGAGACCACCCCGATCGGCATCCTGGTGACCAGCAGCAACGCGCTGCCCGCGCTTGGGACGGATTTTCTCGACATTCCGCTTTGGGCCGTCGGACGCGCGACCGCGCAACGCGCAAGCCAGGCGGGCTTTCGGACGGTGGCCAGCGCGGACGGCGACGCAACCGCTCTCGCCAGGTTGATCACCCAGGATATCCGCCCAACGCAGGGCCGACTGCTGCTGGTATCCGGTCGTGGGCAAGGGATGCCACTGGCTGCCATGCTCCGGACGCTTGGCTTTCGGATCACACGCCGCGTTGCCTACGACACCCAACCAACCCAAATCCTCCCGGACGCAGCCGCTCGCGCCTTGCGAGCCGGTTCCGTCGGCCACGCGCTATTCTTCTCACCGGAGACCGCGCGCGTATTCCACGGATTGGCCCAACGCCTGGATTTTGGCCCGCTCCTGACCCGCTGTGACGCCCTGGCTATCAGCCAACGGACCGCAGTGGCATTACGAGGACTTCCATGGCGACGTATCAGCGTCGCCGCCGCACCCGACCAGGATTCCCTGCTTGCGCTCCTTTCATGACTGACATCAAGTCCCTGGCGGCCCCCGAAGCTCCGGACCCGCCCTCACCGCCGGCTCGATCATGGTACGCGGACCGGGAGCTGACGCACTGGCTGTCCATCGCTGGGTTCGCGATCCTGGCGCTGGCCCTTTTCTATGTCTGGCTGACTCCGCCGGTTCCAGCCGCGCCAACGGCGGAAATCGCCGCGCTGCAACAGCAGATTCGTGCTTTGGATAGCCGCATCGCCCGGGCGGAACAGCGTGCCCCATCAGCCCCCGTCGATTTGACCGGCCTGACGACACGGATCGAGGCTTTGGAAAAGCGCCCGCTCCCCGACCAACGCCCCACCCTCGACCCCGCTCGGCTTGATGCCCTGGAAAAGCGCCCGATCGTGGATCAGGCAGCGTTGCAGTCCCGCCTGACCGCTTTGGAGCAGCGTCCGGCCCCGGACCCGACAATGGCGACACGGCTGGATGCCCTGTCGGCACGCCTCGACGGCCTGTCCGCGCGCACTCAGACCGAGGATGCCGAGGCCGGCCGTCGGGTGGAGACCCTGGATGGGCGACTGACCCGGGCAGAAGCCGCGGCAAACCGGGTTTCGGCCATCGCCGAACGCGCATCTCGCCTGGCACGAATCCAATTGGCCGAGGCAGCCCTGTCGGCGGGCCAGAAGCTGGGCGATCTACCCGGTGCGCCCCCTGCCGTGGCGCGCTTCGCATCGGCGAACCCTCCGACCTTGCCGCATCTGCGTCTGACATTCCCGACGGCCGACCGGGCCGCGAGGGAAGCGGCGCAGCCGGACACCGATGGCAAGCCGTTTCTGGAACGCGTCTGGAGCCGGACGCAGGAACTCGTCACGGTTCGACAGGGCGACAAGGTGCTGATCGGCGTGTCTGTCGCCGGAATCCTGGCCCGGGCCCGTGTCGCGCTGGAAGCCGGCGACCTGACCGCCGCGGTCGAGGCCGCATCGACCCTGACCGGTGACCCAGCCAAGGCCATGGCGCCGTGGCTTGCCGAGGCACGATCCCTGCTCGACGCGCGGGCAGGCCTCGTTGCGATGGCCACGAGCGGCTGATGCGCCGCATCATCGCGATCCTGGCCATTGGTTCGGCGACGCTTGCCTTTGCCTGGTTCCTATCAGGGTTGCCGGGCCAGGTGGTGGCGGACATCGGTTCCATCACCATCGAGCTCTCCACCCCGGTCGCCACGCTCGGCCTGCTGCTCGTCTTCACCCTGGCCTATGTAACCCTGCGTCTTCTCGGCGGGCTGATCCGCCTGCCGCGGACCTTGAGGCACATGCGGGAGAACCGCCATCGGCAGTCGGGAGACCTGTCGGTCACCAAAGCCCTGCTCGCTTTGGCGGCCGGCGAGAAAGCCGATGCCCGACGTGAAGCCGCGCGGGCGCGCCGGTTCCTGGGCGACACCCCCCAAACCTTGCTGTTGGCCGCCGAGGCCGGACGCCTGGCCGACCGGGACGACGAAACCGAAGCGGCGTTCCGCCTGCTGGCGGATCGCAAGGATGCCGCGTTCCTGGGCTATCGTGGCCTGCTGCGACAGGCGATCGCCCGGGGCGAATGGGCCGAGGCGACCACGCTGTCCAAACGAGCGGAGGCCGCGCATCCAGGCGCGCAGTGGTTGCGCCACGAACGCGCGCAATTGGCGATTCGCGCCGAACATTGGGCCGAAGCACTGGAACTCGCGGATCAGAATGCGCCCCGGGCCGCCTTGGCCGCCGGAGCCGCCGCGGTGGAAGCGAACCCCGAACGAGCCATGCGCTATGCGCGGGAGGCTTGGCGGGCCGATCCTGGATTGCCTCATGCGGCGCTGGCCTACGCGGAACGGCTGCGGGCGGGGGGACATGAGCGTCGCGCCCAGACCGTGATCGCCCGCGGTTGGGCACGCCTGCCGCAGCCTGAACTGGCGGCGTTCGCGCTGGCACCGTTGGAGGACAAGCTGGCACGCACCCAGGCGGCCCAGCGATTGACCGCGGAAAATCCCGAGCATCCGGAAAGCCGCCTGTTGCTGGCGCGCACCGCGTTGGACGCCGGCCTGACCGGGGAGGCACGCCACCACGCCGAAGCGGCCCGCGCCGCCGGACTGAACGAACGGCGACTGTGGCTGTTGCTCGCCGATATCGAGGAAGAGGAGCGCGGCGATACCGAGGCCGGACGTCTGGCTCAGCGGGACGCATTGCGCCGGAGCGCGACGGCCGATCCGGATCCAACATGGCGATGCGGCAACTGTCATGCGCAACACGCGACCTGGCTGCCGGCTTGCCCTGTTTGCTGGACGGGAGGGTCGGTGCGGTGGACGACGGGAGTGGGTGGGATGCCGATCGCTCGCCGCCTGACTGTAAGCGAGTAGGGCGCGGGAGGCGGTTATCGTCCCGCGGCGGACAACGCCGTCAGGCGCCGAGGATCACCCGCCTAACGCGAGAGCGGTTTCGTCCTGACTGGAAACGGTAAACCGCTGGCTCCTGCTTTGATCGCATAATTCACACCAATAGACCGAACCACTGACCGATGGGTGGCCGCTGTCATTGCGAGCGCAGCGACGCAATCCAGGGGCCTGACACTATCGTTTCCATTGGTTGCACTGGATTGCTTCGCTACGCGCGCAAAGACAGCGGCCGTTGTCGCCATAAGTCACTGGTTCGATCGGTTGGTATCACACGCTGTTACGGTCCGCTCAGCGTAAGCTAGCTCTATTTTTTCCGGCGCTTGGGCTCTGGCGCCATGGCTTCCAGCACGGTTTCCTGTTCGGTCCCTTGGGGGCACCGTGCAAGGGCCAGATACGGTTTTGGGTCGACCGCCCGGCCGTTCACCCGGACCTCAAAATGAACATGGGCCCCACGGGCTCGGCCTGTCGCCCCGACCTGGCCGATGATCTGGCCGGCGGCCACCGGCGCCCCACTGACGATCCCGGGGGCGAAGTTGGACATGTGCCCATATCGGGTGATCACCGAGTCCGAATGCTGAATGTCGACGATATACCCGTAGGCATAATACCACCCGGCGTAGACCACGGTTCCGCCGGCCGCGGAGCGGATGGGCGAACCCATGGGTGCCATCAGGTCGATGCCGGAGTGGCCGCCGGTGAACCCGCGTGAGACCTCTCGAAGCGCCGTCGGGGGCATTTCCATGGACCCACAGAGGGATGCCGCGTTCGCGGGACCGGCCATACAGGCCAAGGCAATCAGGAGCAAACGCATCGGCGCTGCTTACCACACGCAGGGTTAAAGTCGACCAATCAGGTCGGATAATCCGCATGGGAAACGGGATCGACGGAATCCCCAAGCATCATCCGGTGGCACGCCGCGGGGCGCGGAGCCGGCAAATGATGGGCCATCAAGCTTTTCCGAGCAGACATCCGTGGTTCTCGTCATGAATGGCTGCTCGGGCCCGGCACGAGTGACGCGTGGTCCCGCCGGTGGTCCGCAACGGCCGCAATGTCGAGGATCGATCATTTTTTCGCGGCGCTTGCGGCCCCACCGGTTGATCCACAGGCGGCAACGCCGAGCCACGGGGCGGGGTCGATTGGCTGACGGTCCACGAGCATGCCGAAATACAGATGTGTGCCATAGGTTACCCCCGTTCGACCGATCGTCGCGACCATATCCCCGGCTTGCACCGATCGTTTGCCTTCCGCGATCGCCGGAGTCAGGCGCCCGAGATGGCTGTAAACGCCGATGAAGCCGTCATGCTGGATCAGCATCTCGAATCCGCCCGGGCCTTTTCGCTGGGCGCGGATGACATGCCCACGCGCGACCGCCCGGACCGGGGCACCCTCCGCGGCCGGCAGATCAATGCCGGGGTGGAAGACGCCGGCCTTGGGGCGGCCCGCGAGGACACGCGGCCCAAAAGGAGACGACACACAGGCCGGCGACACAGGAGAAACCAACGGGCCGAACCTCGGCGGGGGCGGTGTCGCACCGGCCGGGAAGCCCAAAAAGCCGGCCAGCAAGACAGCCAATGGGACATTCAGTCCTGTACCCAAGGTCGGCATCCCGCGTTTGACCCACCATCGGATCACGGAATGGGATCAATCCGCGTAAAGGCGGATCGCGTCGGGATCGAAGCTGAACCCCCAGCCGGGCCGGTCGGAGACAATGGCGTCGCCTTTAGTGTCCAACTCGATCCGCTCGCGGTAGATCTTCTCGAACCACGGCATGTGTTCGAGGTAGTAGCCGCCGGGCAGGGAAGCCAGCAGCGGCAGGCTCATTTCCGGGAACAGATGGCTGGCGCAGGGGATGTGGAACGCCTCGCACAGGTGGCCGGCTTTCAGGAATTCGGTCGGCCCGCCCATGCGTTGCAGATCGGGCATCAGAACATCGGCGGCGCGGGCTTCCAGCATCTTCAGGATACCGCGATGGGTGTAGACGGTTTCCCCCGACGCGATCGGGGTGTCCAGCGCCGCGGCTATCTGGGCCTCGCCTTCGTGATCGTGGCAGATCACGGGTTCCTCGAACCATGTGAGGTTCAGGTCTTCCATCATGCGGCCGATGCGGATCGCCTGCTTGACGGTCATTTGCTGGTTGGCGTCCACCATCAGGGCGACGTCGGGTCCAACGGCTTCCCGCACCGCGGCGACGCGGGCGACCATGCCGTCGGGATCGGTCGGGCCGACGCGGGTCTTCATGGCGCGGAAGCCACGGTCGAGGAAACCCCGAGCCTCCTTCTGCAAATCGTCGAGCGAGCCGGCCAGCCATAGGCCGCCGCTGGCGTAGGTGGGCACGGTGGGGCGGCAGGCGCCGATCAGATGGGCGACGTTCAGGCCGGCGGCCTTGCCGCGCAGGTCCCACAACGCGTTGTCGATCGCGGCCAGGCCGACGATGGACACGCCCTCATAACCCAGAAAATTCAGATCCTTCCAGGCTTTCGCGTTCAACGCACCGCCCAGGCGGGGATCGAGGCCGACCACCAGGTCTTCCAGGTCACGGATCATCTGGTGGATCACGCCCAGGCGGCGGTTGTTGATGGACATGACCAGCCCTTCGCCGGTGATGCCTTCGTCGGTATCGAGGAAGGTCAACACGCAATCGGCGGACCGGATCGATCCCATGATCGAGGTCAGGATCGGCGGGTCGATGGGCAGATGCACGACCTGGGTGCGCAGCTTGGTAATTTTCATGACTGGGGCTCCTGTCCGTTCATCCCGGTTCCGAAGGACGGAGTAAACCACTTCGGGCCCCGGTTTGTCTCTCCAGGCGCATAATGCGGTACCCGGTTCGCGAGTGGCGACCTCCGCCACCCCTGCGATTTAGGAAGTCCTTCCATGCGATGGCCGGCCTGTAACGCGGTCAGTCTATCCGGCACACCCAAAGCTGAAAAAATAGTCTCACGTCGTCCAGGACAATAGCGCCCCGAGTCGGGGTCCGAGGATCCCATGCCAAACCGCCTCATGGCGCGAAACCTGTTGCTGCTGTCCGCTTGCCAGGCGCTGGGCCAGGCCACCAATACGATGATGTTTACCGCGACAGCGCTCGCGGTCGCGGGCGTCCTGCAAATCCCCCATCTGGCGACCTTGCCCATCACCATGCAGCATCTCGGCGTGATGCTCGCGGTGTTTCCCAC
>CAMBXJ010000134.1 GCA_945871455.1 Asaia bogorensis | reverse complement strand
GGCGGATGAATGACGGCGGCATCGACGCCGCCTGCGTCCATCAGAACGATCGCCTCCTCCGCCGTGAAATGCGTCACCTGCCAATGCGAGAGGTTGCTTGGCAGACCTACCCCCCAGGTATGGATTTGGGCGTCGACTATCTGCATCATAACCTCTCCCTTGGTTTGCGCACGCCGAACCGCATGCGCGGTCGCTCTCACCGATGCTAACGACAATAACGCGCGCTGTCAGCCACGGGTCCTGAGACCACGGGTCCAGGGGCTACCCCTTCTCCACATTCCAGAACACCGGCGCCGGACCGCGCAAGTGCCCGGTGATGTTGCGCCGCCACGCTCCGGCCGGAATATACTGACCCAGCGGGATATACGGGACATAGTTGAAACATTCGAGCTGGATTTGCTCGGAAATTCGTTTCTGTTCCGCCGGATCGGCGCTGTCGATCCACGCGTCACGCAGCGCCTCGATCCGCGCGTTCTCCGGCCAGCCGATCCAGGCATCCTTGCCGTTGGTGCGCAGTCCGCCGGCCAGCACCGGATTGCCGAGATCGACGGATGGAAAGCCCGACGGAAAGATCGACCAACCGCCCTTGTCCAGGGATTCCTTGTTGGAACGCCGTTGGGTGACGGTGCCCCAATCGGTCGTCTGCACCTCGATATTCAGCCCGACCCGCTGGAACGCGCCCTCGGCCACCTGGCACATCGCGTCATACGACGCAGGATCGGTCGGATGCATGAACACGATGCGCTCCCCGTTGTAGCCGCCATCCTTCAGCATCTTCTTGATCGCCTCGGGGCTGGGGCGGTTGCGCATGATGTCCATGCCGGCGTCGCTGGCGCTTTCCGTGCCCGGGACGAAAAATCCGACCGGAGCCCGCCACCCGTCGCGATCGTCGCCCATCACCGCGGTCATCACGTCGGTCTGATCGATCGCCAGCAGCATGGCGCGCCGCACCGCGACATTGGCGGTCGGCCCGACGATGAAATTCGGGCGCAGCACCGGGAACACGCCATGCGTATCGATCCGGTCCACCACCACGCCGGACGCCTTGCGCAGCATCGGCAGCAGGTCGGGCAGCGGCAGTTCAACCCAGTCGACTTCCCCGGTGGTCAGCGCCGCCGCCGCGGTCGCCGGGTCCGGCATGATGCGCCATTCCACCCGGTCCAGCTTAACGTGGTAGCCGCCCCAGCCATACTCCACCTTCTCCGGCCGCGGCACATACTTGTCGAACTTCGCGAACGCCGCTCGGCTTCCGCTGACGAACTCATTGGGGACCCAACGGAACGGACCGCTGCCGATCGCTTCCGCCGCCTGCTTGTAGGGATCGGCGGCCAGACGCTCCGGCATTATGGCGCAGGTGGGCTGGGTCTTCGCCAGCGCATTGGGCAGGAACGGAAACGGCTTGTTCAGCCGCCAGACGATCGTGCGGTCATCGACCGCTTCCAGCGCATCCAGCCGCGACCTGATGGACGGGCCGATCGCATCGCGCACCATCCAGCGCTTGATGGACGCCACGCAGTCGCGCGCCAGAACCGGGGTGCCGTCATGGAAGGTCTGGTGCGGCCGCAGCTTCATGGTCCAGCGTTTGCCATCGTCCTCCACCAGGTGCCCTTCCACCATATGCGGATGCGGGTTCAGCGCCATGTCGCGAGTGTAGAGCGTTTCGTAGATCATCAACCCCAGGGTGCGGGTCGCCTGGGCGGGGTTCCACACCGGATCGAAGCTGGGCGGGTTGGTGGTCGGCACGAAGACCAGGGTCTTGCTCGCACCGCCAATGGCGGGCTGGGCAAGAGCCGGTCGTGCCGCAAGAGCAGCCGAACCGGCCAGGAAATGGCGGCGTTGCATGGGGAACTCCGGACGTTGCCTCTCCGACGGTCGAATGCGCCGGCTTGAGGGCACTATGGCATGGACGGCGCGTTGGCGTCTTCCCCGGTGGAGCCGCCCCACGGCATTCCCCGCCGCAAATTCAGGCACGGCCCGGAGAAAATTCTCCCCCTCCTCTTGCGGGAGGGGGTTGGGGGGAGGGGTGGAACCTCACGATTTCTACGTGTTTACCCCTCCCCCCGGCCCCCTCCCGCAAGAGGAGGGGGAGAATTTTCCCCAGTTTGGGGCAGGGATCCGCGATCCGTGGATGTCGTCGGGTTCAGCAGGTGGCAACGGCCATGCCGAATATTCATGACGCAAAAGTGGCGCCGCCCGGGCAATCGGCCTACATCCCCGCCATGCAATTCCCCCCAGTCCATCCGATGCTCGATGCGGCGTTGATCGCGCGCAACTACCTCGAACCCACCGAAGTTCAATCCGCGGTCCTGCGGCCGGAAGCGGAAGGGCGCGATCTGCTGGTGTCCGCCCGCACCGGGTCCGGCAAGACCGTGGCGTTCGGCCTCGCCGCGGCATCGACCCTGCTGCCCGGTGGCAGCCTGCCCCCGCCCGGCGCCCCGATCGCGCTGGCGATCGCCCCCACGCGCGAACTGGCGCTGCAAGTGCAGGCGGAACTCGCCTGGCTTTACGCCGGCGCGCGGATCGCATCCTGCGTCGGCGGCATGGATATCAGGCGGGAAGCCCGGGCGCTGTATGCCGGCTGCCACATCGTGGTCGGCACGCCGGGCCGGCTGGGCGATCATCTGCGGCGCGGCAATCTGAACCTGTCGGCCCTGAAGGTGGTCGTGCTGGATGAAGCGGACGAAATGCTCGACCTCGGCTTCCAGGATGAGTTGGAGTTCCTGCTGCAAGCAGCCCCGACCGAGCGGCGCACGTTGATGTTCTCCGCCACCATCCCGCATGACATCGCCACCCTGGCGCAGAAATACCAACGCAACGCGCTGCGGATCGACACGATCGACCGGTCGCAGCCGCATAACGACATCGAATACCGCGGCATCACCGTCGCCGGGCATGAAACGGACGGCGCCATCATCAACATCCTGCGCTGGTACGAAGCCCTCGGCGCCCTGGTGTTCTGTGCCACGCGAGACGCCACGAGGCGGCTGCACCAGTCGTTGGTGGAACGGGGATTCGCCGCCGTGATGCTGTCGGGCGAACTCAGCCAGCACGAACGCACCACGGCCCTGGACGCGCTGCGTTCCGGGCGGGCGCGGGTGGGCGTGTGCACGGACGTTGCCGCGCGCGGCCTGGATCTGCCGGCGCTGGATCTGGTGGTGCACGCCGATCTGCCGACCAATCCGGAAACCCTGCTGCATCGCAGCGGCCGCACCGGGCGGGCCGGGCGGAAGGGCGTTTCGGTGCTGATCGTGCCTTACTCGAAGCGCCGGCGGGCGGAGCAGGTTAGCTATGCCGCCCGGGTCCGGGTGGCGTGGTCCGGGCCACCCACGGCCGAGGACATCAACGGTCGCGACCGCGAACGCCTGCTGACCGACCCGATGCTGGATGCGCCTGAAGGTGCGGAACGCACGGACGCAGAGGCGCTGCTGGCCGAGCACGACCCGGTCGCCATCGCCGCTGCGCTGCTGCGGCTGTATCGACGTCAGTTGCCCGAGCCTGCGGCGATCACCCAGGCGCCGGCGCCCGTCCCGCGTGACGCCGCCCCCCGATACGCAGCCTCCCGCGATGCCAACCGGAATGATCGCCACCGGCCGGATGCGGACAGGTCGGATGCGGGCACGTCCCATGCGAACGCATCGGCGGACACCGATACGCCCCGCCCCCGGTCCACGTCCAACGACGTCGTTCGCTTCCGCATCGCGCTCGGCCACAACCACCGGGCGGACCCGAAATGGCTGCTGCCGCTGCTATGCCGGGCGGGCGGGGTAACGAAACGGGATATCGGGACGATCCGGATTTTCGATACCGACACACAGTTCGAAATCAACCGCGATGTCAGCGAGGCGTTCGCCGCGGCAACCGCCAACCTGCCGGCCAGCGAAGCGCGGATCACCCGCGCCGGCAATGGTCCGATGCCGGAACGGCAATATCGCGGCAAGCCAAGTGCTACCCGGGTGCGGACCAAGCGAAGCGCCTGATCCGGCAACCGGCTACATCGGGCCCCGTTGCGACGGGTTCAGCAACGGGTTCCGGAACGGGCTGCGCAGCATCGTGGAGCCGTCCTGCCAGGACAGTTGCATGTACAGCGTGGCGACCTCGGCGAAATTCTCCGGGTTGTCGCTTTCGGAGAATGCGCGGTGGCGCATCCGTTCCGACGCCTCCTTGTCACCCAGGATCTGCTTGGTTTCGCCCCATAGATGCCAGGCACTGGAATTCCTGGGGTTGATCGACGTGGCCATCTGCAGCAGGGCGTCCGCTTCCACGGGCTTTTTCAAGCCGAGTTGGGCAGCCGCGCGAGTCATGTAGATGGTCGATTGCAGGATTGGGTTGTCGGGCATGTTTTCCGCGATCAGTGACTGCATGCGTGCGTCGGCCTCGACATATTGATCGATCTCGACCTCGGTGAATGCCGCGTTCAGATGGGCCACCTGGTTCCGGGGGTCGGACGCCACCGCCTGTTTGAACAGCTCCATCGCCGCTTTCACGTCGTTTTCCATCAGGGCGATGATCCCGTCCAGATTCAGCAGCCGTGACCTTTCGACGCTGATGGGGGTTGGCGGCAGGTAGCTCTTGGCGCGCGCGGAAATGCGTTTGGGCACGGTGTAGTCGCCGGTCTTGATCCCCTCCTGGATCAGGAACAGCGTTGTCCCATAGGGCGCCAGATAGGTTGCGCCGACCAGGGAGCAGCGACGGATGAAGTCCATCAACGGCTCCCCGTCGGTTCGGACCAGGATCTGCTGGAATTGGCCCAGCCTGCCGCCGGTGCCGCTGACGACGCCTTGCAGCACACCATTGTCATTGACCAAAGAGAGCCGCAGGCGATCCGTCCGGTATCCCAGATCGGCTTCCATCGCCTGGGTCAGACCATCGATCTTCAGGGACGACGCGACCGCCTGCATGATCCCGACATCGCGCTGCGTCTTGATCTCCGGCGGCAGCACGATCGAAAAGACGCTGGCGATATTGTTGAGCTGGCGGGCGAATTCCTGCTCGATCGTGACGCGGTCGATGCTGGCCTTGTCCATCCTCGGGATCTCACCGACCTCCACATTGACCCGGTCGGCGCGTCGGATGGTGTCGACGGTCAACAACCCAAACGCGATGGCGACCGCAAGAAACAGAGTTGTCAGATCCATGGCAGATTCCCGTTACAAGGCGATGCCGAGCGGGTCCGCGCGGCGGCAACGGTCCGCGGCGCAAACGGTCCACTGCGTTCACCTGGGATTTTACCATCTCCGCGCGGCTTTGTAACCGCTCCCGGCACGGCTTTCCCGCCCCCGATCGAGAATCCGGCCCGCGACCCGTCACCCCAGGGCCATGCCGATCGCCCGATGCAAACCCCAAGGCCGCCGTCCTTGATCTGGATCAAAGACAGGCCCCGGCCCCAACAGGAAACTGGCCAGTGGACACAAGGCGACCCGCGCCGGCGTCGGGTGGTTTTGAGGAGGGGGAGTACCAAAGGATGCAAGCTCTAGGGACCGCGACGGTCGATCGGCTCCGCGACGAAATTCAGGGCGTGCGATATCGGGAGGCGACGACCACCTTCTGCCGCCTCGTGACCGAGGAGGATCGACCGCTGAAGGACATGATCAAGGAGGCGGTCGCCGCGGCGGCGCCCTTTGTGCAGGTGCCGTCCCATCTGATGCGGCTGCCGAACGGCGAAATGCGCGGCGTGAACTACGATCACACCATTTTGGGCTGGCGTGGCGCGATTTCGCTGATGGGGGAACTCGGCGGCACGCGGGGCATCCTGCCGAATATCCAGGCGATGTGGTACGTGCCGCAGGGCCTGAATGTGTGGGAGCAAGTGACCTGCGCCTTCCCCGGCCACTATGCCCGCGACGGGGAGCAGTGCAACCGCCAGTTCCCCGGTCCGGACGAGCACACCAATCGGTTCGACGGACCGGCCTGGAACCCGCCGAAAATCTATTTCGAGGACCATGCGCCGATCACGGGCGGGACGGTCGATGACCGCCTGGCCAGGATGAACTGGGCCATCGCCGAGGGCGACAAGGCGGAGGCCTACGGCTTGTTCCTGGGTCTGGCGAAGGACCCGGAACACCGGCAGCGGCTGAAGGATGCGATCCTGTTCGCCGGCATCACCGACCTGCAGGATACGATCATCAATCGCGGCGGCTACCAGAATATCGGCCACAAGGCGCTGCGGGCGCGTGCCCTGGTGGACATGGCGGATTACCTCGGCTGGGACAATTCCCATGAACTGATGTACACTGTCGTTCCGGACCTGGGCTGTTCTCCCCGTTTGTACGGGCTGTGGAACGAGATCAACATGATCTGCCGGATGGAACTGCCTGGCTATGCGTCCATTCCGAAACGATCCGACAAGCCGCTGACCGAGCGTGACCTGGATGTGCTGACCGAGGCGCTGCTGTGGGGCGGACCGTTCGACGTCAACAGCGCGATCGTGGGGTTCTTCAAGCGCGGCGCCGGCATCCTGGACGTGGGCGACGCGGTGATGGTCTGCTTCCAACGCTATCTGATCGATGTGCTGGAACATCCGAACGCGTTCCTGCACCCGACTCATGCGCTGGATTACATGAATGTCGTGCAGTCCTGGACGCGGGATCACACCAATCCGCATCAGGTGAAGGGCATCTTCATGGGTGCGCGCTTCATGAACGACACCATCCGGTCCAACGCCATGGTGCCACGCGATCCGAAGTCCAACCTGGAACCGCGACAGAACTTCCGCGCCTGGGCCGACGGGATCGCCATCAGCGAGATCCTGCCCGTGCTGACCCGCCATGTGCTGGCGCAGGACGCCCCACGTTCGTGCGCGCTGGTCGATTCGTATCTCGATCGTTCAACCGAGCGGCACCAGTTGCTGGACACCATCACCTATGCCGCCTGCCACTGGCAGAACGATCCGCATGTGATGCGCAATTGCAGTTCATCCCTGGAAGAATTTCGGCACAACCGCACATCGCGGCGCGACGACATCATCCGCGGCTACGTCAAGCACCAGTCACGCTACATCAAGCGCGCGCCGACACATGACTGCTTCCAGGTCTATGTCGACCATTTCAAACCCGCCGCCGCGTGAGGACCGTCATGAACAACGACCAAGGGCAACTGCGTGAATTCTGGCGCATCCGCAACGCCGTGGCGACAACCCTGGCGTTCAGCGAGGACCAGATGCAACGCGCCATCCTGGAAGCATCCGTCGAAGATCTGGTCGAATTGATCGAGGCGTTCTCCCCGGCTCGTTCGGCGGGTCCGGAATGGACGCGGACGTTCGAACCGTTGGTGGAGCGGTTGTGGGTGTGGCGCGACGACACGACGATGGCCGCGCTCGCAGACGTGTTTCGGGCACGGGGCATGCCCTGGATGGCGGTGACCAATGCCCTGTCGCCTGAACAGGGCACCGCCGTTCGCACCAACCTCCGACATCCCGCCTGGGCCCGCCTGCCGGCGTTCGCCATCGCCTGAACGGGGGACAGTGCCGACCGCTTGATCCACCGCCATCCCCTTGGGCGACGCGCAAGACCCACCGAGTCGGGAGGCGATGTCGCGCGCCCCTCCGTGTCATGGCTGGCGCATGCCCGCCATCCACGACTTGCGATGGACCGATCTCGCAAACCGTGGATGGTGGGCATGCGGCTACCATGACGGGGTTTTGGCGCCGGTATCCCTCTTGGAGCGATAATTCTTGCGCATCCCCTCACCGTCTTTGCGGGATCAAGCCCGGCAATGACGGTGAGGGCGGGCGGGGGCGGTGCATCGGTCGACCGTTGGGTGCGACAAGGCACCGCCGTGCCGCGAGAGCGCAAAGGGGGGCGGCGTTGTCGCGCCACCTGCGCTAACATCCGGCACGCCATAAACGACGGCGAGACATCAGGAGGAAAACCGACATGACCACGGACTGGGCGAAAACGGTCGCCGACCTCGAACGCCTGTTGAAGCTGCGCAATCCGCCATTCGGCATGAAGCTGTTCGAGCGGACCGAGGACATGGAGGCCATTCCGCGCATCCGCCGTCCGAAGGTCGTCCACGCGTTCGATCAGGTGGTGGCTCAGGCCGCGCGTCTGGGCTGGACGGTCGGCGTCACGGCCGAAAACCTGGTCGGCGCGCAATGCCGAGCGGTGATTGGGTTGGGGAATGCGAAGGATGAGGAGTGGAAGTCGGGCCAGCGCATGGTCGGCGTCTGGTATTCGACGCCGGACGACGCCGGCGCACACCAGGCGGCGATGAACTGTGTGGAGGACGGCAAGTATTCGGCGATGGTGGTGTCTCCCCTGGCGGCCGGGCGGTTGAACCCGCCGGATATCGCGCTGTTTTACGCGACCCCGGGCGCGATGATGTATTTCATCAACGGTCTGCAATGGGCCGGCTACAAGCGGTTCGACTGGAGTGTGGTGGGCGAATCCGCCTGCGCCGATTCCTGGGGACGCGCGTTGAAGACTCGCGAAGCCAGCCTGTCGATTCCGTGCTTTGCCGAACGCCGCTATGGCGGTGTGCTGGATGATGAGATGCTGATGGCGCTGCCGCCCGACCAGTTGTCTCAGGCGATTGCCGGCATGGAAGCCCTGTCGAAGAACGGCCTGCGCTATCCGTTCCCGCAATACGGCATCCAGCAGGATGTGCGGGCGGGCATGGGCGTCAGCTACGCGGATCGGAAGCCGGCGGCGGAATAGGCGGGAAGGTCCCTGCCCCGCCTGATGGCTTCCAGGTCGCCAGGCTAGGGCGCGAGGCTTACGCGCGGAAGACTCCCGAAGGAGAGAATAGAGAAAATTCTCCCCCTCCCCTCGTGGGAGGGGGTTGGGGGGGAGGGGTAGAACCGCACGAATGCTGCGTGCAACCCCTCCCCCCAGCCCCCTCCCGCAAGGGGAGGGGGAGGATTTTCTCTATAGTCGCAATTGACGCCCAACATTCCGCGCCAATCTCAAAACTTCACCGACATCACCAACGAACCACCATGCGCGGTCACGGTGCCGCCATACTCACCTTCATACTGCACCCGGAAATCCAACAGCCGCCCGGTATATAGTTGCACGCCCGCCGTCACCCGACCGGCCACCTGGTCCATCGGCACCGACGTGGTGAACCCACCCGCCCCCGCGGGCGCGCTGATCAGACGCCCGGTTTGCTTCCACTGATCGCTGCTGAGGAAGCTCACGCCCGCCATCAGGAACGGACGCAGGGTCATGGTCTCGTCGATGGCGATACGGCCGCCAATCTCCAGCATCGGGGTCAGCATCGCCGTGGTCTGGGACGCACCGTCCACCGACAGGTTCAACACCCCGCCGCCCGACTCCCGATACGCCCCGGTCCGCACATTGATCGTGCTCAGGCTCAGGCTTGGCCGCAGGTAAAAATCCTCGCCCCCGACGGTGTAGCTCGCGCGCAGCAGCAGCCCGACATTGGCCGTATCGGGAGTGCCCTTCGCGACCGAGCCGAAGCCCGGCAATGTGATGAGGCGCGACGTGTTGAACTGCCCCGCGCCGCCGAACACCGACGATGCCAGCAGCC
>CAMBXJ010000133.1 GCA_945871455.1 Asaia bogorensis | reverse complement strand
GCCATGTCGCCCAAGGTCAAGGGGTTCGTGCAGGCGCAAAGCTGGTTCCAGGACCTCACCCCCGTCACTGTCGCACCGTAACGGAGACAATCCATGTCCCGATACATTCTGCAGCGAATCCTTTACGCCATCCCCATCGCCTTTGGCGTGAGCGTGGTGTGCTTCTCCCTGGTCTACCTTGCGCCCGGCGATCCTCTGCAGACGGTTCTGCCACCCGATGCCACAGCGGAAACGATCGAGATCGTCAAGAAGGCCTATGGCTTCGACAAACCGCTTCCCGTCCAGTTCCTCATCTGGCTCGGCAAGGTGGTGACCGGCGATTTCGGGATGTCTATCGCGACGCGACGGCCCGTGCTGGATGAGATCATCATGGCACTGTCCAATACGGGCATGCTGGCGTTGTTCGCCATTCCCACGGCCTTTACGATCGGCTTCCTGATGGGTCTGCTTGCCGGGTGTTTCCCCGGCAAGTGGATCGATCGGGGCGTGACTGGCACCGCGGTGTTCGGGGTCAGCCTGCCCAATTACTGGCTGGCCATCGTGATGGTCATCATCTTCGCGGTGGAACTGTCCTGGCTGCCGGCCACGGGCATGGGGCCGAAAGGGTCCGCGGAGTTCAGCATCTGGCGCTGGAGCGATACCCAGTTCCTGGTGCTGCCCGTCATTACATTGTCCATGATCCCGATCGGCATCATCTCCCGCACCACGCGCGCGGCCATTGCCGAAATGCGCAATCAGGACTTCGTGCAGACCCTGCGCGCCAAGGGCCTGTCGGAACTGGCGGTCATCCGCCACGTGATCAAGAACGCCCTACCCGGCATACTGGCGGTCATGGGCTTGCAGTTCGGCTATCTGCTGGGCGGATCCATCCTGGTGGAAACCGTGTTCACCTGGCCCGGCAGCGGGTTCCTGTTGAGCAAGGCCATCATCAATCGCGATGTCCCGGTCTTGCAGGGCACCATCCTGACCCTGGCGATCGCCTTCGTCATGACCAACCTGATTATCGACCTGCTTCAGTCGATGATCGATCCGCGCATCCGACGTGGCTGACGGAAAGGTTCATACAATGTCTCAAACCGCGACTCTGCCTGCCTCGCCCGACACGTTCGAGGATCAGGCCGCCCCCGAGACCCGGATCCGAAGTTATTGGCAATCCGTCGGCTATCGGTTGCGCCATGACAAGATGACGATCTTCTTTGGGTCGATGGTCATCCTGATCGTCCTGGCCGCGATCTTCGCTCCGCTGCTGGCCCCGTTCGACCCGTACAAGGAGTCGATCATCGGTCGACTGAAGCCCATCGGTTGGCGCAACCACACATTGGGCACCGATGAACTGGGCCGGGATATGCTCACCCGCCTGCTTTATGGCGGACGCGTGTCGTTGCTGATGGGGATCGTGCCAGTGATCTTCGCCACCTGTATCGGCGGGATGCTGGGCGTGATCGCCGGCTTCATGGGCGGTCGGGTCAATACCGGGATCATGCGAACCATGGACGTGTTCTACGCGTTCCCGTCCGTGTTGCTCGCGGTGGCCATTTCCGGTGCCATGGGTGGCGGCATGCTGAACGGCATGCTCGCCCTGACGCTGGTCTTCATTCCGCCCATGTGCCGGGTTGCGGAAACCGCGACGACCCAGGTCCGATCGCTGGACTTCATCGAAGCGGCTCGCGCCACCGGCGCCGGCACGTTCATCATCGTGCGGCATCATGTGCTGGGGAACGTGCTGGGGCCGGTGTTCATCTACGCCTCCTCGCTCGTTTCGGTCAGCATCCTGCTCGCCTCCGGCCTGTCCTTCCTGGGGCTGGGCGTTCGGCCGCCGACCGCCGATTGGGGCCTGATGCTGAGCACACTCCGCCAGTCGATCTATGTCGTGCCCCTGGTCTGCGCCCTGCCGGGTGTGGCGATTTTCGTCACCTCGATCTGCTTCAACCTGGTCAGCGACGGATTGCGCTCAGCCATGGACGTACGGATGTGAACACCATGCTCGATTCCCAGATGGAGGCCGCTACCGACCTGGCAACGGCCGCCGCCACCGTGGACCTGGACCCGCGCGACCGCGGTGGTGCCCAGCAGCCCCTGCTGATCGTGCGCGATCTGCTGAAGCACTTCCCGATCAAAGGCACGGGCGGCAAGTCCGTGCAGGCCGTGGACGGCGTGTCCTTCGAAGTGCAGAAGGGCGAGACACTTGGCATCGTCGGTGAATCCGGCTGCGGCAAGTCCACCCTCGCCCGCCTGCTGCTTCACCTGATCCGCCCGGATTCCGGCGAACTGGTGTTCGATGGCGACCCCGTGGACGCGCCCCGAGGCATCTCCGTGTCCGCCCTTCGGCGGCAGGTGCAGATGGTGTTCCAGGACTCCTACTCGTCCCTGAACCCCCGCATGCCGGTCCGCGATTCCGTGGCGTTCGGCCCCTTCGTGCAGGACACGCCCAAGCTCCAGGCGCGGGAGATTGCACGGGACATGCTGACCAAGGTCGGTCTGAACCCCGACCAGTTCGGCCCGCGCTATCCGCATGAATTGTCCGGGGGCCAGAAGCAACGGGTCAACATCGCCCGCGCCCTGGCGACCAATCCCCGCATGGTCATCCTGGATGAACCGGTCTCCGCGCTCGACAAATCGGTGGAAGCCCAGGTGCTGAATCTGCTGCGGGCGCTGAAGCGGCAGTTCAACCTGACCTATGTATTCATCAGCCACGACCTGATGGTGGTGCGCTACATCTCGGACCGCGTGCTGGTCATGTATCTGGGACGGGTGGTGGAACTGGGCCCGTCGGAGAAGATTTTCATCGCTCCCCAGCATCCCTACACCCGGGCTTTGCTGGCGTCGCAGCCATCGATGGATCCGGCCCGTCGGATGGAGGAGCCGCCGATCACCGGCGATCCCCCCAACCCGATCGACCCGCCATCCGGCTGCCGCTTCCGCACCCGCTGCACATTCGCCGAAGCGGTCTGCGCGGCCAGTTCCCCGGGTCTGGCCACCATCGACGGCGACACCAGCCATGTCGCGGCCTGCCACATGCTGGACCGGGCGTCCGGTCACAGCCTCGCCACCGCCGGGAGTGCCTGACATGTCGAATATCGAACCACTGGCCGAAGTGCGGGATCTGCGGGTCAGTTTCGTCGGCCGGGAGAGCACGGTCCATGCCGTCAACGGTGTCAGCTTCACCGTCAACCCTGGCGAAGTCCTGTGCATCCTGGGTGAATCCGGATCCGGCAAGAGCGTAACGCTCCGCGCCCTGATGCGCCTGCTGCCCCCGTACGCGAAAATCGAGGGCACGGTGCGTGCGGTTGGCCAGGATGTTCTGGCGCTAAAGGGCAAGGCGCTCCGCGACCTGCGCGGTGGCGCGGTGTCCATGATCTTCCAGGAGCCGATGACCGCGCTGGACCCGGTCTATACCGTCGGCCAGCAGATCGGCGAGACGATCCGCCGCCATACCGGGGCTAGCTATGCCCAGGCCCGGGCACGCGGGCTGGAACTGCTGAACCTGGTCCGCATCCCGTCGGCCGAGCGGCGACTGGATGCATATCCGCATGAGCTGTCGGGGGGATTGCGCCAGCGCGCGATGATCGCGATGGCGCTGTCCTGCGGCCCGAAGCTGCTGCTGGCCGATGAGCCGACGACCGCGCTGGATGCGACGGTGCAGATCCAGGTGCTGATCCTGCTGCGGAAAATCCAGCGCGAGCTTGGGATGGGGATGATCTTCGTCACCCACGATCTGGGCGTGGCCGCCGAAATCGCCGACACTGTCGCGGTAATGTACGCCGGACGGGTGATCGAGAGCGGGCCGGTTGGACGCATCATGAGCGATCCACTGCATCCTTATACGGCGGGGTTGCTGTCCTCGACGGTGCACGGCCAGCCTCGCGATCAGGATATCGACGCCATTCCCGGCAGCCCGCCCGACATGCGCCGCCTGCCCACCGGCTGCGCCTTCGCCCCACGCTGTTCGCGCCGTCGTGACGGCTGCCGTACCGCGATCCCGGCGGAACGCTTCCCGGAGTCGGGGCGGATGGCCGCGTGCATTGCGGTGGAAGAGCCCGCGTTTGCCTGAGTGCGAGGGTCCAAGAATATCGTCGACTTATACCAGCCGTCGGAAAGATTGACTCTTCGGTCAACTTCTCCCCGTCATGCCGGCGCAGGCCGGCATCCACGCCTTTCCAGGGCTGCAACAGCGCAAGACGTGGATGGCGGGTCTGCACCCGCCATGACGGCTTTGCAGTGCCCGTGGGTCATTGTTTCGGACGTTTGATATTAGTCAAGCCGCCCTGAGCTTTGACGGATAGCCTCCCCTAATGGCCATTGCCGTCCACACATGTCCTGCGACCCGCCCCCTGCCGTTGCAGCGCGGGGTGCCGGGTCACGCTCGGCAATGAAGAGGCTACGCCACTCACACATCTCTACGGCGGAGACGTGTGGATGCGGTAGGCAATGACGGCGGAGACAGGCTCATCGGTCAATGTTCATCCCCGGTCAGGGTTTTAACATACGCCCCCCATGCCCCCGCCAAGAGGGCTTTTCCCTCCTGGACTTCCCACCAAAGGCGCGGCCTTTGGAATGCGATTTATTGGTGGCATAAAGATGGGGCCTACACGGGCGTTTCAACGTCCATGTAGGCCCCATCCTTACTCCCCCAAACAACTACCTCACCAACGAAACCCGCCCAGCCACCGCCCCCGTCCGAGGATCCACCAGCAGCACCCGATCCACCCCGCCGCCCTGAAGCTGCACCGCCAACCGATCGTGCACCACGGCGATCCCCACGATGCGGGTCCCCACCGGCTCATCCAGCACCGCCGCCAACGGCGTCGTGGTCATTGCCGGCGCGGCGGTCGGTGTCGACACCCCTCGCTTCATCATCACCACGAACAGTCCGCTGGTCCCCAGCACGATCAGCACCGCCATCCCGATCGAGGCGATTTTCAGCATCCGCAACGTCCCGTCACCCATTCGCCCCGCCCTTCCTCGCCCCGCCCTTCCTCGTCCCGCCCTTCCTCATCATTGTCACGGCCTTATCCTCCCTCGCACTTTCATATGGCCACCGATGGGCGTAATGCGCGCCGGTGATACCCGCCATGAAATCCCCCACCGAACCCTCGATGGGATCCCCGACGGAACCCATCAAGCCCCGACCCGATCCCGCCGGAGAGCCGCACGCAACCGGCCTATTCCGTTTGACCGTCGATCCGGCCGCCGCCGGTCAACGCATAGATCGATTGCTGGCCGAGGCGATCGGCACGATGTCACGCTCCCGCGTCAAGGTGCTGATAGACGAGGGCCGGCTGCAACGCGATGGGCGCCAGGTGAACGAACCGGCGGAAGCCGCCCGAGTCGGGGCGGTCTATGTGCTGGACATCCCGCCACCCGTCGCGGCAACCCCACAACCGCAGGCCATCCCGTTCACGATCCTGTTCGAGGATCGGGACCTGATCGTCCTGGACAAGCCCGCCGGCCTGGTGGTGCATCCCGCCCCGGGCAATCTGGATGGCACGCTGGTGAACGCGCTGCTCGCCCATTGCGGCCCTGGCTTCACCGGCATCGGTGCCGAAAAACGCCCGGGTATCGTACATCGCCTGGACAAGGACACCTCGGGTGTAATGGTGGTGGCCAAGACCCAACTCGCCAACGACGCCCTGACGGCCGCCTTCGCCGCGCGCGATCTCGATCGGGCCTATCTTGCCCTTTGCTGGGGCGTTCCAGCGGCGACCGCCGGAGACATCGCAGGCGCGATCGGCCGGGACAAGCGGGATCGCAAGCGGATGGCCGTGGTAACCCATGGCGGCAAGCCGGCGTTGACCCGATATCGGGTCAAGCAGGTCTGGCACATGGCGGTCAGCCTGCTGGAATGCCGCCTGGCGACCGGGCGCACGCATCAGATTCGGGTCCACATGGCTTCCAGCGGTCATCCGGTCGTTGGCGATCCGGTGTATCTACGCCGCATCCCGGCACTTGCCCGGACCCTGGACGAACCGCTCCGAGGCGCGCTGCTCGACTTCCCGCGTCAAGCCCTGCACGCCGCTCGGCTTGGGTTCCGCCACCCCCGCGGCGGTGAGACCCTTAGTTTCGAGACGCCCGTGCCGGCCGATATGCAAGCCCTCCTGGACCGGCTGAACGGCTGATTTCCCTTGTTAACCATGTGTTAATCTTGACAGGACTACGCCAGTCCGGTATGAGATTGTCCATCGAAGCAGGCGGATGCCCTGCCTCGACGGGACAGTCCGGATACGCCGCTGCCACAAAGGGGTGGGTTTCCGGGACGGAACGTCTCTCCCGCATCCGGCGTGGTCGTTACCACCTGCGAATCACGGACCCGTATCGTTTAAGTCCCATCGTGACGGGACGTTTCGATCGCACGGTCTGTGTCGCTGACGAAAGGAGCCTGTCATGGCCTCTGCCGTCTTGAACATTGCCCCAGAGGGCAACCTGTCGCGGTATCTGCAAGATATCCGCAAATTTCCAATGCTTTCGCCGGAAGAAGAACTCTCCCTGGCGCTGCGTTGGCGGGACAAGGAAGATATGGAGGCAGCGCATAAGCTTGTCACCTCCCATTTGCGCCTGGTCGCGAAAATCGCCATGGGCTATCGCGGTTATGGTTTGCCGGTCGGCGAACTGATCAGCGAAGGCAATGTCGGCATGATGCAGGCTGTCAAGCGCTTCGATCCCGATCGCGGCTTCCGCCTGGCGACCTATGCCATGTGGTGGATCCGTGCCGCCATCCAGGAATATATCCTGCACTCCTGGTCGCTCGTGAAAATGGGCACCACGGCCGCGCAGAAGAAGCTGTTCTTCAACCTGCGCCGGCTGAAGGGCCAGATGCAGGCGATCGACGACGGCGACCTGCAGCCTGAACAGGTGGCGAAGATCGCCCGTGTTCTGGACGTGCCGGAACAGGACGTGATCAACATGAACCGTCGTCTGGCGGCGCCCGATCACAGCCTGAACGCGCCGGTCCGTCAGGACAGTGAAGGCGAATGGCAGGACTGGTTGGTCGATGACTCCGAAAGTCAGGAAACATCCATCGCCGATCGGGAAGAACTGTCCGGTCGTCAGGCTCTGTTGTCCACCGCCCTGAAAACGCTGAACGAAAGGGAACGTCATATCCTGATCGAGCGGCGCCTGAAGGACAACCCGACCACGTTGGAAGAGCTGTCACAGCAATACAACATCTCACGGGAACGGGTTCGTCAGATCGAAGTCCGCGCCTTTGAGAAGCTGCAAAAAGCGATGAAGGCGCAAATCGCGGAACAACGGATGCTCCCGGTGGGACGTAAGCAGATGGCTGCCGCTATCGCCGCCCCGGCCGATCACTGATCGGCGGGGGGGGCCAGCCCCCATTCTTCCATCAATCTGGCGCGGGCTTCCTGCAGTTCTGTCGAACGCCTGTCCGCCGTGGTGTCCAGAACCATGCCGACAGCGACAGGGATGACCTGAGTCAACAGCCATCCGCCGGCCGCGGCGCTCCAGGTCAACGTGATCGCGTGAAGATCGGCGACCAGGGAAAACCCCAGATCGGCCCCCTGTCCGCTGTTCCACAACGCCCGCATCGGCTCGATACTGGCCGCCAGGGTGCACAGCAGCACCGCCCGCGCCACCGGCTTGCCATGTTCCCGATCCAGGATCAGGGCGGCGATGGCTGGGAGCAGCAGGATGCCGACCTGCAACGCGATTCCGGGCACCAGCGCCGCCAGTCCGCCGCAGGCCAGGCCTTGCAGCCACATCAAAGAGCCGCCGCCCTGCTTTCCGGATGCCGCCTTTGCTTTCGCTTTCGCCATGGCTGATCGCTCGCCTCGCTACCCGATGGCCGCGAGGGTCATCATCGCGGCCAGCGCCGCCAGACCGATCACCGCCGCCGCTTCCTGACCGATCCGGGCCGCCTGGGCCGTTCGATGCGGGCCGCCATCGGTGATCGACGCCAGTTCCCCCTCGATCGTCATCAGATCCTGCGCCGCGGTTCTTGCGCCTTGCGTGTCGGCGGATCGGCCCGCCGGATCCTCTATCAGCGCCAGCATGGGGGTCAGATGGCCGGCCGTGGCCAGGGTGTTGATCGCCGATGCGACCTCCGCCCGCCTGGTGCGATTGTTCCAGAGCGCGACCAGCGGACCGGCCTTGGCGGCAAACCAGCCGGCGAGGCGGGGAAGCGGGCGCGGATTGTAGCGGAGCTGCAATTGCGCCAGCAGCCGCAAGCGGGCGATGAGCCATTCGGCTTCGTCCGGACTGCCATTCAAACCGTTGACCTCGCGATCCAGCCGCCGTTCGGACCTGGCCGCGATGAATGCGACAATGTGCGGGTCGAGCGGCTCGCTGCCGGACGGATCGGCGCCGACCGCGGCTTCCAGGGCTGGCACCATATCGGCCAGGTTGGCGACCCAGCGATCGCGGGTCAGCGGACTGAGGCAGGGCAACAACGCATTCAGGCTGTAGATCAGGCGCGGCTGGCCGCCGCCCGGGCCGCGAGTCTGTAACAGGCTGCGATGGCGCCGGCTTTCAATGCGCAAGCCGGTAAAGTCGCATCGGTCGGGACGCAGCATTGCCCAGTTCGGGATCATTTCAAGGATGATGAGTTCTTCGAGGTGTTCCACCAGGGTGGGTTCGGTCACCACGCCCATCGCCATCGCGGGACCCATGGCGTCTGGCCACAGGACGGTGCCGCGCCAGCACAAGGGCGATAGGGGATCGATCAGCACCACTGCCCGCATCACCGTGGCGGCGTCGGCGCGGGTGTCATCCGAGCGTCCCTCGGTGGCGCGATGGCGCAGCAATTCCTCGATTCGCACCGCCAGGGTGGCATCGCCCAGGGTGCGCCGCAGCCATTGCATGGTGTCGCCGGTCCGCATCGACTGGAACCCTGCTTCCGGCTGGGTGCCGATCGCGAAGGACAAGGTGCGGGCATCCCAAACGGTCGTCGAACCGACCTGCAACGGTCTCTGCGCGCGCCGCGGCGGGCGAGCGGCGACCCGGCGGCCACGCGCGGCGAATGGATCGAGCAGCAGAGCCGGGGGAGGCCGATGCTCCGGATCTTCGGCCAGCATGTTGCGCACCAGGTCGGCGATGATGGGCGGCAGTTTTTCCTCGGCGGTCAGGGCGGCGAAGCTGCCCAGTTCCAGCTTGCGGCGGATGGCGGCGATGGGATCCAGGGTCGACAGCGGCACCCGACCGGTGGCGAGGACAATCAGCAACACGCCCAAGGCATAGACGTCGTCGGCGATCTGCCCATCACCGCGGCCGGACGGATGACACATCGCGCTGTACGGCGGCTCGAAGATTTCCGGCTGGTGCATTGCCGGCGGTGCTGCCCACGCCGCGCCCAGGGTGACCGGAAGGCTGCCCAAGGGGAGATTGGTCTGGAGATTGGTCTGGAGATTGGTCTGGAGATTGGCCTGGGGTTCGAAGACGTTGTTTGGACGAATCGCCCGGTGGGTGATGCGGCGTGCTTCCAACTCGACCAGAATCTGGGCAATGGGGCGGAGAACCTGGCCGATGATGACGGGCTCCGACCAGGGGCGGGTGAGCATCGACAGCGGCCGGCCGGGTGGCGCCGGACAGATGACGTAATAGGCGCCGCCGCCCGGGGCAGGCCCGCCTTGATGCGCCAGCGGGATCGTCAG
>CAMBXJ010000132.1 GCA_945871455.1 Asaia bogorensis | reverse complement strand
GGTAAGGACCGGTGCGGTCAGGGCAGATCCAGCCTGACCTCCACCGCCGCGCTGGCGATCACCGCGATGTCGTGGCCCTCGCTGTCCGGCACATCGAGCCCGCCCTTCACCGCCCGAACCGTTACCATCCCGTGCGGCAGGGTCTTCTTCACAGCGTCGGTATCGACTTTCGACGGCTGCTGAACGCCGATCGTGACGTCCACTTTCATCGTCTTCGAATCAACGCCCAGCGAACGGATCATGCTGAGCGACGAATGGTGGATGGCGTCCTGCACGGCGCGGATCGCGGCTTTCGTGTAGTCGCCGCCATGCAGGTCGTTGCCGGTGCCCATTTCCAGGATCACACGCTTCAATGCCATGGGTCTTCTCCGGCTTCAGATATCAAGCCGCACGATGGCGGCGGCGCTGGCAATAACGGTCAGGTTGGTGCCCTCGTCATTGGGGATTTCCAATCCGCCTTCCACGACGGTGACGGTGCCGGTGCCGTGCGGCAGCACCGCCAGAACCTCTTCCTTGTTCACCAGATGCGGCTTGGGTACGCCGATCAGGACTTCCACCTGCATCGAATCGACGTCCTTGCCCAGCGCCGCGGCGACGCTCAACGAGTTGTGCCACAGGGCGTCGCGCAATGCGCGCACCGCTGCCTTTGTATAATCCGCGCCGCGAATATCGGTGCCCATGCCGATTTCCAGCGCCATGCGTTTCAACGCCATTCCCGCTTCCTTCCCACGCTATCCAGCATCCGGACCAATCGGCCGGCTTCCCGGGACTCTACGCCGTCAGCGCGGCACCGTCATCCCAGGGGTTCACCGAGGGACACACGCGAACGCCGAGCCTTATGCCACCTGCCGCGACAACTCCGCCTGGGCCAGGGTCGAGGAGTCCTCCATCACCGTTGTGCGATGCAGTTCACGCACCTGCGTCGGGTCGTATTCGCAGGCCCGATGCATGGTGCAGCGATTGTCCCACATCACCATGTCACCCGGCGTCCATTGATGCGTATAGACGAATTCCGGCCGGGTCGCGTGCTCCATCAGATCCCGCAGCAGGATGCGGCCTTCCGGAACAGCCATGCCGTGGATCATCATGGCGTGTGCCGCCAGGTAAAGCGTCTTGCGGCGGGACCCGGGATGCACGCGCACGATTAGTTGCGGAGCCGATCCAAGCCGAGCCTTCTCCTCGGGCGAGAAATCGGTGAAGCCGATGAGACCGCGTGAGTATAGCAACGAATGTTCGGCGATCAGCCCCTCCAGCCGGTTTTTCATCCGATCGGGCAGAGCGTCGTAGGCGGCGCGCATGTCGGCGAATTTGGTTTCGCCGTCCTCGGACGGAATGATTCGGGCGTGCAGGAAGGAATACATCCCCGCCGCGGCCTTGAAGGTGTAGTCGGTGTGCCATTGCCGGTTTCCCAGGCTGCTCATGCGGCGGCGGTCGTCGGCGGACAGGATGTTGCTGTTTTCATCGAGGTTGGAGATGTCGGCGACATGCGGGTCCAACCGTCCCTTGAAGTCGGGGCGATAGGCCTTGATCGTGGTTTCCAAACGACCGAATGGGCGGCTGAACGCGACATGCTGTTCGTCCGTGATGGTCTGGCCGGGAAAGATCAGCACGGCGTAGCGGTCGGCGGCTTCGACGATGGCGCGCATCAGCGCCGCGTCCGGCGGGAAACGCATATCGACGCCGGATACTTGTCCGACGAACAGCGGATGGACCTGCCGGATCGAGAGGGGCATGACCGGTTCTTCCTGGGTGATTTGCCCGGAGAATAGCGGAGGCAGACCGCGGAAGGGTAGGGGCCTGTCGCGCCTTGCCGGCAGGTGCCGTTTGCCCGGGTGCGATTGCACGCCGAGCAGATGGCGATAAGACTGTTAAGGGATCGGGGCGGGTCCGGTCCGGGCACAGGCGTTGAACAGGCAAGAGGTACACCCATGATACTGACACGAACAGGCTTTCTGGCGGCGGTCGCTGTCGGGGCTGGCCTGCTTTGCGGCGCCGGTGCGGCCCGGGCGCAGGCGGCGGAACCGGTTTCGTCCGAGCAGATCGCGCGGATCCTTGCCAGCCCGGACCGTAGCTCGGCGGATCGCACCAACGACCTGCGCCGCAAACCGGAACATCTGCTCGCCTTTTTCGGCATTCGTCCGGGAATGGTCGCACTCGATCTCAGTGCCGCCGGCGGCTACACGACAGAGCTGCTTGCCCGGGCGAGCGGCCCCACTGGGAAGGTGTATGGTCAGAGCCGACCTCCGAGCGATCCTGGCAGTCCGCCGTCCAGGCCGCCGGCCGCGCCGGAGGGCAACAGCCATCCGACCGCAACGCAAGCGGCGCCCGTCGCAGCGCCCATCCCAGCACCCATCCCAGCACCCAGTGGGGCCCCCGTCGCAGCACCAACTGGGGCGCCCGTCCCCCCGGCTGCCCCACGGCGAACGTCACCGGTGGCACTGGCCGACCGGGATGCCAAACTGCGCGCCGCCGGTATTCCGGCCGCACCGATCGTCGCGGTGTCGCGGCCGTTCGAAGACCCGATACCGCCGGAGCTGGCGGCCGGGAGCGTCGATATCGTGACTTTGATGTTCAACTACCACGACCTGGGACACATGGGCGTGGATCGCGCCGCGATGAACCGAGCCGTGTTCGGTGTCGTCAAATCGGGCGGGATCTACGTCATTGCCGATCACGCCGGTCGACCGGGCACCGGCATCTCGGAATCCGGCACCTTGCACCGGATCGACGAAGCCTTCCTGCGGCAGGAGGTTGAAGCCGCGGGGTTCAAACTTCTGGCGGAGGGAGGTTTTCTGCGCAATCCCAATGACCCTCGGGACAAGAATACGCCCGACCCGCCGCAGCCGAAGGACCAGTTCGTGCTGAAATTCGTCAAGCCCTGATCCGTGAGTGCATCCAAAGCGCTGTTTCGGGCAATCCCACCGGCGCCGCGGCGAAGGAATTTGCCGCAATCGTGGTCGACTGAGCTATGAACGCGATCTGACCGACGAAGGTCGGGCGCTGCGAGGCGCGCCGATCTCGTCTGTCGGTCAATGGGACCATGGGCGGATTGATTGCGATGATGCTGAACAGTTTACGGGGGAAGATCGGCCCCGGTTTCGGTGATAGCGCCGGCATGGTCGTCCGGGCGCGGGCGCCGTTGCGGCTCGGACTGGCAGGCGGGGGCACCGACGTATCGCCGTATGTCGATCTGTATGGTGGCGCGGTGATGAACGTCACCATCGACCGCTACATCTATGCCACGATCGAATTGTTGGACGGCGAAGAGGTGCTGTTGGAAAGCCACGATCTCGGCCTGTCCGCGCGCTATCCGGCAACCGTGTCCCTGCCGATCGACGGTCGGCTGGACCTTCCGAAGGCTGTCTATAACCGGATCGTTCGCGATGCCCTGGGTGGCCAGGCGCTGCCGTTGCGGATCTCCACCTATTCGGAGGTTCCGGTCGGCTCCGGTCTTGGGTCCTCCTCGGCCCTGGTCGTGGCGGTCTTGCAGGCGTTCGCGGATTTCTGCGCCCTGCCGCTGGGGGAGTATGATGTCGCCCGTCTGGCATTTCTGATCGAGCGCCAGGACCTGGGCCTGCATGGTGGGCGCCAGGATCAGTATGCGGCGACATTCGGCGGCTTCAACTTCATGGAGTTCGGCGCCGACGACCGGGTGATCATCAATCCGCTGCGCGTGAAACCCCATGTGGTGAACGAATTGGAAGCACGCACCGTCCTGTGTTTCACCGGCGTCAGCCGGGAGGGCGCGACGATCATCGAGGAGCAATCGCGGAACGTCCGCGTCGGTGCCGCGCGCCCGATCGAGGCGATGCATCGGCTGAAAGCGTCCGCGGTGGAAATGAAGGAGGCGCTGCTGAAGGGTGACCTGAAACGGGTCGGGGAAACGTTGCGGTCCACCTGGTCCAGCAAGCGGGAAATGGCGCAGAGCATCAGCACCGGCCCGATCGAAGACGCGCTGGAAACCGCGATGGCGGCGGGCGCCACGGCCGGCAAGATTTCCGGCGCCGGCGGTGGCGGTTTCATCATGTTCCTGGTGCCGCTGGAACATAAGCAGAGATTGATGACGGCGCTCACCGCCAAGGGCTACCGATCGGAAAGTTGCCGCTTTACGACCGAGGGCGCGACATCCTGGCGGACCTGAAGGCTGAAACGGACGCCGCGGGGCGATCGGTCCCGCTACGCCAGCAGGTGTTCGTATTTCTTCAGGAACCGATAGCTCATGCGGCTGCCGACATAGCCGCCATTGGCGAGGGCGATTTCGTTGAAGCGCCGCAGGCGGGCAAGATCCTCCGGACCGACCTCGACCGGCTCGTCAAAGATTTCAGCGTGCAGTTCCTGAACCGTCGCCAGCAGATCCTCGGGGTCGTTGTCCTCTATGGTGAAGCGGGTCTTTTTGAAATCACGCTCGAACTGGCTCCAGCCCGCGACGGACTTGAACATCTCGGTAAAGGTCAGCACGCGCTTGTCTTGTGTGCGGCGCACCAGCCTGGGGATGTAGATGTCGTCGAGATACCAGTTCGGAATCCCGATCGGGCTCCAATTTGTCAGGGCGCAGCGCTTGCCGAAGACGGGTGGCACGACGCTGAAGCCGGAGTTGGTCCCGACGAAATAGGTGCACTCGGCACAAAGCAGAATATCGATTTCCGGTGATCGGCGAGCGCTGGTCGCGTAGTCGATCACCCGTTCGCGGGCGGGGATTTTCGTCATGGTCGGGTCGCCGCCGCGAACCACCCAGCCCCCCTTCGACAGGACGAAATCGATGACATTCTTGTAGGTGCCGATGTCCGCGTTGCGGGTGCCTGGATGGTGCTTGTGCCAGGCCGCGTGATAGCCGGGTTCGCGCACATGCAGCACGACAAACCACGCATCGATCGGAAGCCCGTAGATTTCCTGCATCGACTTGCGGAATTGGGCGCGATCTTCCGTGCTCGGGTTCAGCAGCGGCCCGTGACCGGCGGCCTTCCAGGCGGCCTCGACGGCGGCGCCGAGCGGGGCGAACCAGCGGGTCTGGCCTTGGTCGTCCTGGCCGTACCAGAACGGTTGCGACATTGCCGCACGGAGATTGTCGCGGTTGCCCTGGTTCAGGGTACGGAACGACGGTCCATGGACCACCTCATCGACCGCGTCCTCGGGCGACCGATCGGCGGCGATGATCTGAATGTGGTCGCTGAAATACCGGAAAAGCGGCCATCCCGACGGCGGCGACGACGGATTATAGGCCAGCAACGCGGTTTTTTGTGGCATCCATCCCAGTTTGGCCGCCTTGACATAGGTGTCGATGGCGGCGACGTGGCCGATCGCCAGCATCCAGGTACGGTCCAGGACGCGATATTTGGTTTCGGTCAAACCCCAGCGCGAAATATCAAAATGTTTGGTCTGGTTCGACGACGCGAACCATTTTTCCGCCTCCACATAATCGCCGGCCAGAAATGCGGTGACGCCGATCTGAAGGCGCAGCAACAGGTCTTCCGGCCAGCGCGCCAGGGCCGAGATGTAGGTCTCGATCGCCTGCTTGTGTTTGCCGCGTGCCAGCGCCGCATTGCCCATCAGAACCAGGGCGGAATACGGAATCGAGGTCGGACTGAGGATGCCGATACGGATCAGGAAGCGCCGCACATGGAGCATTTGGAGCAGCACGAATCGGGCAGAGTCTATCAAACCCAGACGCCGCAACAGAGTCTTTACAGTCAAACGGGCGGGCTCCTACCGGAGGTCGTATGGCGCGATGGAGCCGATGCCATAAGGCGCCAGCGCCGTGCAGATGCGGTCTTCCCAGGCCGGATAGGGGAAAGCGGTACGAAGAATGGTACCCGCGCGCACCGATTCCAGCACGGAAGCGGTATTGCGGATCGGCACGGGCTTTGCCAGCGGCGCGAAGTGGTCCGCCTTGACCGGGTCGTCGTCGATCAGCAGATCGACGGCGGCATCCAAGCCCGTGAAATTCAGGAAATTCAATTGGATGTGGGACGCGCCGATGGCGATCACGGGTTGTGGTGCCGCGGCGACGGCGGCACGGAGGCGGGCGGCGAACGCGTCCCACCGTGCCTGAAAATCAGCCAGATCGGCGGGAGATGTCGTGTCTTCAACCATATCCCGCACCATGCCGGGCCTGGCCTGTCCACGCACCGACCAGCACAACAGGTTGCGGGTGTCGCGGAAGCGGACACGTTCCATGCTGAACGGCGTCTGCCCGGTGCTGCGTATCAGGCGCGCCAGCGATCCCGCCCGGAAATAGGCGATGTGCTCGTCCCATACCTCATGCGCGAAAAGATCGGACACGATCCAGTCGGTGTCGGGCACTTCGATGAACGACACGCCATCCGGCGCAAGTACGTTGGTGATGCCTTGGGTCAGGCCGCGTATGTCCGGCACATGTTCCAAGGTATGGCGGCAGATCACCGCGCGGGCGGTGCCGTGCTGGCGGACGATGTCCGCCGCGAGTTCACGCCCGAAGTAATCGTTGTGGATCATCAGACCCGCGGCGGAACCGCGGGCGGCGAGCTGCTGGGACGGTTCCACCCCGACCAGATTGCGATAGCCGGCGGCCCTTACGGCCTTCAGGAAAGTACCGTCATTGGCCCCGACCTCTACCACCAGGTCATCCGGCCCGACGCCCAGTTCCGCCAGGCTGGCGATGATTCGTTGCGCGTAGTCAGGCAGTTGCTTGGCCGTGTCGCGTTCGATGCCGGTATAGTCCAATTGGATTTCAAAGCCCGGCGGTTGGCGGATCAGGCCACAGGTCCGGCAGTATTCCGTCATCAGCGTGACGGGGCCGAAGCCAAAGGGTTCGGTCGCGGAAGCCAAATAGCGTCCCGAACTCGACCACAGACGCGACCGGAAGAAGGGCGCGAAATCGGCGCCGTCGCACACACCACATGCCATCATGCTAGGCTCGACAACCCTGGCGTAGCGGTCTCATGCACGTTCGGTCTTGAACATCACGGTGATTTCGAAACTGACACGACTGGCGTCACCCCTTGTCATTCCGCCGACATGCAAGATGCCATAATTGAACAGCACGGGATCACCAAGATTACCTTCAAAGCGTTGCAGTTTGATTTCCTCCCCGTTCATTTCCGGCAGGAAGGTCAATTTGCCGTCGATGGTATCGGTGCGATAGCCGAGCGGCTGGCGGTGGGAACCGGGGGCGAGGAGGAGACCGGCCTGGCTTTGGGCACCGCAGACCGGCACCCAGATCTTGACGCGGCTGGTGCCTTCGGGGACCGGGAAGCCGAAATAGTCCCAGAACCAGGCATCGCGGTGCACGGATCCGATGTCTTCGCGCCGGTCGGGGCGCACGACCCGGAAACAGATCTGTTCGTGCCCGATATTTTCCTCATCGGACAGATAATATGGACCGAAGGCATTGCGCACGTAATCGAAGAACGACATCTGCTTGATCTCGTTCACCGCTTCGGCGGACAGGATGCGGCCCAGCTTCGACAGCAATTTGCCGTGATCGTGGTTTTCGGCGATTCGGTGATATTGGTCCAGCGGTTGATCGGCGATGGCATCCGCCGCTTGCGGCGAGAGGGCGTGCGCATTCTGGATCAGTTGATCCTTGATCAGTTCACGGATGCGGCTGAGTTCCTGACCGGTGAAGGATTGACCCTGGAGCAGGCCCGCGGCCCCCCCGAATGCTGCTTCCGACCGTGGCGCGCCGAAAAAGACGTCCTGTGGCGGGATGGGACCGATGTTCCGGAGCGGCGCGATTTCCTGCAATACGGCATCCTGCCTGTCGATGACGGGTTCACCTATCATGTCGAATACCCCAACCAAGGCCCGATTCCCAGCCGGACGGCTGGTCGCTACCATACGGGTTTTCATCCGGCAAGGCGGCGTCAATCCAATAACCGCACCATACGACACCCGAAGGATGACGTCATCGTGCGACCTGGCTCTCGGTGCATTGAAGTTGGGCCAGGCTCTTCAGACCCGACTCCGCCGGCAGTGTGATCAATTGCGGCAGGCCATCGGCGCCACATGTGAACTCCACCGTGAAATCTTTCCCACAGCCCGGCGCGGGATCGCCGAGGTCCGATACATCCACCACATAGCCGCAGTCGGAGCGCGCGTCGCATGCGGCGCGTAAGTGGGCGGTCGCGTTGCCTGACCGAGCCCCACAGCTTCCGCCGTAAGTGGCACGCGTGACCATGATACCCGCGTGGCATTGGAGACGAGCCTGACTTTTCAGCCCGGCTTCGGCGGGAAGTGCGATCCGCCTGGGCGTCTTGCCGGGCGCGCAAATATAATCGACCGAGAAATCCTTGGCGCAGCCGCCCGCCGGGTCGCCGAGCAGCGCGACATCGACGACATAGGTGCAGTCGGTTTGCCCGTTGCAGGCGGCACCTGTCTTGCCGGTCGCGTTGCCAGGCCGCACACCGCAACTTTCGCCATAGGTGGCGCTGGTGACGACGATTCCGCTGGTGGCCTCGATTCGGCGTTCTTGCAGGAATTGGACGACATATACCGATCCGACCAGGCCGGCGGCACAGAGCGCGGGCGCGAGCGCGACCGTGCCTGGCCGGAGCAGTCCCCTTGGTTGCGTCCACAGGCGACGCAGCGCTCGGCGCGACGGGTCTTCCACGTAAGTAAACAGCGCCAGCGACAACAGTAACACGACAGCCAGCATGATCAGCAGCCGCAGGAACAGAAACACTATTCCGTCCATGCCATCCGGCAGCGGCGTTTGCATGCCTTTGATAAATGCAACGAAGATGATCAGATGGATAAGGTATATGGAATAGCTGGCGTCGCCGAGCCGCTGCATTGCCGGGGTTTCGAGTGGGCGCAGCGCGCGGGGGCGGTAGCGCGCGGCGCAGAAGAGCAGCACGGCAATGCTGGGCGCAAGTCCGAAATTGTAGCTGAGTCGCCGGATCCAGGAGGTGCCGCCAATCGCGAACATCATGTACAAAATGACGGGAAGGCTGACAATCGCGGCGGCGAGCACATACGGCGCCCAAAATTTCTCCCGCGGCGCGATTTTGGTGTTGCGCAGGGCCATATGAGCCTGCGCGACCATGCATCCGAGGATGAATTCGCCGATCCGCATATAGGGCGAAAAATACATGATCCAACGAACGAACGAATCCTGATTGCTGCCGCCGTTGAAGGTAGCAATCGCGGCCACGGTGCCGAATTCGGCGACGGCCCAGGATTCAATTGGAATGCTGTACCCGGTTAGAATGTAAGCGAAGCTTCCCCATCCCAAGGTCCAGGCGATGGCGAGGCCGATCGCATAGGCCGGTCGGGATGCCCGAACCAGGGCCACGAGAATGATTGGATAACAGAGATAGAAGAACCACTCGGTGCTGATCGACCACATGACGGGCGCGGCATTGCCGATCTGGTAGATCAGGGAGCTGTTACCGATCGTTGTATAAAGCCAACTTTGAGTAAAGGTGAGATAATAGGGCAGCGCGGCGACCGTGGGCATGATATCGGCCTGCGCTTCCCGCGCGACCGTATCGAACAGTCGGTTGCTGAACATCATATCGGTTATCAGCACGACCAGGAACAGCGGGTACAAGCGGGAAAACCGTGCCCACATGAACTGGGCGAACCCGCGAATGCCGTTCGACCGGATAACGCCGTGGTAATTGTA
>CAMBXJ010000131.1 GCA_945871455.1 Asaia bogorensis | reverse complement strand
ACGATGGCGCGTTCGGCAACGTCAAGCGCATCCAGCAGACCACGTATGGCGGGCGGATGATCGGGGTCGATCTGCACAACCCCGATTTCGTGTCGCTGGCGGAAAGCTTTGGCATGCTGGGCCTGCGGGCCGATAGCCCGACCGCGCTGAAAGCGGCGCTGCGACAGGCGTTCTCGTGCAAGGGGCCGGCATTGATCGAAGTCCCGGTGGGCGAATTGCCGAGCATCTGGGGACTGATCAAGCGGCCACCGTCGCAAGGGGGGTAGTAAGGCGAGGGTAGTGAACTCGGCGTAGCGGGTCGGGCGTATCGGGGCGGGCCTGGCCGGTCGGGCCCAGCGGCATGGGCCGGTCCGACCGGGTGGCGGAGAATGGTCTCCGGGTGGCTTTGCCTACGGCTTGGCCACCCGCGCCGCTTCCTCGGCCGCCTGGCGTAACAGCGCGCGCGTTTCCGCGAGTTGCTTCTGCGCTTCGGCATCGGCCTGGCGCGCCGCCTGCACGCCGGCTTCGATTTTGGCGACCTCGGCCAATCCCGCAACCATGGTCTGGCGCAGTTCCGCCTCCCGCGCCATCGCGGTTCCAAGCCGACCCGTGGCCTCGGCGAGGGCTTGCATGCGCGCGCCCAGCACGGCATCGACTTCCTGTATCTGTCGTTCGGTCTGGCCCAGACCCTGGCGCAGTTCCACGTCTCTCGCCACCGCGGCGCCAAGCCGCCCCGTGACGTCGGCGAGGCTTTGCATGCGTGCGCCCAGCACGACGTCGGCTTCCTGAAGCTGCCGCTGGGTCTCGGCCACTCTTTGGTTTGCCGCGTTCGCCTGGGCCTGGATTTCGGCGACCTGCTTCGTCCTGGCTTCCGCGTCCGCTCGGGCCTGGGCAACTTCGCGCTGGATGGCTTCCAGGCTGGCACGCAGAACGATCAGGCTGCCGTTCGTGGCATCCCGCTCCGCCGCGGCTGTTGCCGCCGCGGCCTGGGCTTCGGCGGCGCGCTTCTGCAAGTCAGGCAGCGCTGTCGCGGCCTGACGCTGCTTGTCGAGTTCCCCGGTCGCGGCGCCATTCAGACGCTCCAATTCCTGAATGCGGACGGACGCGGTGCCACGATCGGTGCGGGCCGTGGACACCGAATAGACCGCGACGATCCAGCCGATGACACCGGCGGCTGCCAGAAGCGCCGTGACGGGCCGCTTGATTTCGTTTGAAAGGTCGATTGCCACGAGAAATCCCCCTGTTTCCCAACCGTATGCCGCGAATCGGCTCGCTCGCAAAGGGGATGATGGTGGGTCCGGATCGGCTTTTGCGGAGCTGAAGGCGGCCCGCGTCGTTTCCTGAACCGATGGTTGCACGGCCACTGTCCAACGCGCTAACTGTACTGCGGGCGACATCGCTTGCCCCCAAGTGGCGGCCCCATTGGTGCCCTGATGGGGCCTTAGGTGACGAAGTTGGAGAAACCCATGAAACTCGCCAGAATTGCGGCCATGCTTGCGCTGCCCGCGGTATTTTGCCTGCATGCCCAAGCGGCGTCCGAAGCCAATTTCGCGGTCCAGACCACCGGCGACCTGGTTGCGCTTTGCTCGGCGGATCCGAAGGAAGCCATGGGCGTCGCGGCGCTGAATTTCTGCCACGGCTTCGTGGTTGGCGCGGTCCGTGTCCAGCAGGTGCGTGGCGAGGCCAGCAAGCGCGGCCGGATGTTCTGCCTGCCGGAGCAGCCGACGATGACGCGTGACGCCGCGATCGCCGAATTCGTTACCTGGGCACGCGCCGAACCGGTCCGCCTGACCGCGAAGCCCTTTGACAGCATGTTCCAGTACCTGGGTGGAAAGTTCCCGTGCCAGGCGCCGAAGAAAGGGATGTAAGCCGGCTCGCCTGGGCCAATAAATCGGGCGGATGATTTCACGCGGTTCCGGAGAGACGACAGATGAACAAGATCCTTCTTCCTTTGCTGTGCGTGGCAACCCTCGCGGGGTGCACCGGCATGAGCGACACGCAGCAACGGGCGCTGACCGGCACGGTCGGCGGGGCGGGCGTTGGTGCCGTTCTGGGTGCGATCGGAGGCAATGCCGGCCTGGGCGCGGTCGCGGGTGCCGGGGCCGGGCTTGCGGGTGGCCTGATCTATGACTCGGTCAAGAAATCCGAGGCGCAGGCCTATCAGGACGGCGTTTCCGCCGGTCGGCGCCAGTCTAGTTCGACGACGCGCTGATACGTTAGCGACACGACCGACGATGTGGGACAGGGCTGGTTCGGACTGGATCAGCCCCTGACCGCCTTCTGCAATCGGGCACCGGACGTGGGCCGCGTCTGCTTCATAGCGCGGGCCTGGGCCGTGAGGTGCAACGAGATTGGGGGGGAGGGTTCACGCAATCTTCGTACGGGCCCGCCCCAACCCGCTGGGGACCGGGGCGAATGGTTTTCACGACCGTGACGCTTGCATCTACTTGGCCCTGCCCAGGGGGGCGGGGCCGTCCTGCGATATCAGGGCGGCGCGATCGCGTAACCCACGACGCCGCCGATGGCCGTTCCGACCAGGGAACGCGTCGTCAGGAACGAGCCCCAGGTCCAGGTCATCGCCGTCACCGGGCCCGCGCCGGCGGCACTGACACCTGTCAGCCCCGGGAACACGACTGGCAACGCGATTGCGCCGATGACCGCGCCGGTTATGCCCCACAACACCACGGGGACCACCGTCTTTGCCGGCGGCATGGTGAACTCCGCACGCGCGGGCGCCGCCACGGTCATAACACCGGCCAGGACAGAGCATGCTAGTAACGGTCCACGGAGGCTGGATCGCATGGGTTTTGTCTCCAATAGAGCTGCCCGGCGATCCTAGGGTCCCTCTTCGGTCGATGCAATCTTCTCCGATCCGAATCAGGCACCCTGGCGCTTGTCCTGTCGCGGTGGTCCCGCACGCTTACTGGTTTGCCTGCCAGGGCGGTGCTGGGGGTGGTGGTGAGGGTGGCGGCCAGGGTGGTGGTCAGCCTTTCGGCAGTCGGGTAAACTGGTTGTCGGTATCAAGCGGAGCTTGCGCCGCCCACGCCCAATGAGGTCCAGCACATGAATCCGACGACACTGTTCATGGCACGGGTTCGGCCGTGGCGCCGCTGACCTCGGCAACCAGCCGCCTTGGGTGGCCGCCTTGTCAGGCAACCGACGGGGCGGGCAGGGCGTCCTCGCAGCGGACATGGGTGCGCGGGCCGATCAGCAAGGTCGTCCGTTGAAGCCACCCGGACGCGTACGGCGCACGCCGAGGGTCAACCGATTTGTCCGAACCGGGCTGATCGCCCTGACATGCGTCATGGTGGTGGTCACCGTGCTGGGTGTCGGGGTGTGGACATGGCGATCCACGCCAACCGACCCGTCCGCGGATGAGCCGGTTCATGCCAACCCCATCAGGCGTCGGTTGGTGATGGTGGAAGGCAAACAGATTCCCTTGCCGGCCGGCGATTGGTATTTGGCCGCGCATGTGGTGCCGGAGGACCGGGCGAGCGACCGGGCCGGCGATCGGGCCGCGGTCAGCCAGGTCCTGTTGCGAGTCCGCGACAGGCGGGTCGACGCGGCTGTTCTGGTACAGGCGAACCGGTTCGGCCGGCCATCGATCTGGGGCCTGGCACCTGGCTGCAAGCGCACCCTGTTCGCGGATCGCCGGATTCTCTACGCGTCCGATCACGATGGCGCCTGCGCCTATGCCGGCTTTGTCGATGGAACCGTCTCGGCGGCGAATGACGCGGTCGATCCAGCGTGGCGGCGCGCGCAGCGGGATGCGGTGGACAGGGGGTGGAACCTGCCGGCGTCATGGATGATGGTGTCGTATCGCATCTCGGATCCGATGGATGCGATGCAGGTCCGCTACCTGTTCCATCCCTGGTCGGGGGATGACGCGAAGATGCCGGTATCGACGACGGTGCGCCGGGTGTTCGGTGAACGGCTGGTTGCCTGGATGGACGAATCCTGGCCGGCGATCGCGCTGGGCTTCCGGGGCCGTCTCGACCGGGCGGGCGATAACGGCGGTGACGGGTCGATCATCGGCGATTGGACCAACGTCAATGGCGGGTGGCCGCGCGTGCCAGGCAACGGCGCGGACCATCCGCCGGCGCGCCCGACACCCGCGCCTGGCGCGCGGGCGGTGACCGCCCCGGTGATGGAATCCTTGACCGATTTCGGTGTCGCGTGGCTATACCTCGGCAATGTCGCGGCGGCGGGCACCCTATCGGCCCTGGCGGCGGTCGCCAGAGGCGCGGTGTCGGTCACGCACGATGCCGTCTGGAGCATGATTGCTTCGCCGTCTGTCCCTGATCTGGCGTTGCCGGGGGTTGGGGCGGAGACCGCCTTGCCGCGTTAGGGTTTCACTTCGGACAACGTCACTGGCGGATTTCGGGACGTTTGGAGGCAAATCCAACGACGCGGACCCAAAAGGGCGCCGTTCGGTGCGGATCAGGACGCATCCGTACGCCGTCGCCATGCCTTGCACCTGTCGCCTGCTGAACAACACGCCAACGCTGGCCGAGCGGATATTGTTCCGTGTGGATACTGGCCCGGGCGGGGCGTACCGATGAGGCCTGTCGACGCCTTAGTGTCTGTCCGAAACATAGTGTGCCTTTTCAGCGGGCTACCATGAGGCGGCTGGCAGGCTCGGGCCCGAAAGCGATGCGGGGCCATCGATGAGGGCCCGTAACGCACCAGACGCCCATGGTAGCGCGCTGCAAAGGCACACTATGTTTCGGACAGACACTTAAGGCGTGCAAGCCACGCTTTGCCGTGTAAATTCCCTTGCCGGGATCGCCCGGGGAACCGACCGGAGCAGGCTATAGGGCCGCGGTCAGGTTAGTTTAAAAATGTTCTGGATTCTGCCCATTAGAGGGTTGTAATATCTGATTGGTTGACGTTTCATCGGTGACTAGGCGTTCTGGGGCAATCGATTAGAGCGATTTGCTCCCTCAATCGACTTTGTTGATTGGACCGGCATAGGCAAGGGGGACAACGTTCCATGAGGAAGAACAATCATCGGACCACGCTGGCGACGGCCTTGGCAGTTGTGATCGCTCTTGGAATCGGCGCTTGCGGGCAAATTAGCGAAGTTTTCAAACCTCAGCCTCCGCCTGTATCGCCGGTGCCACAGGACGTCAAGCTGCTTAATCAGGGTCCGCTATGGGACTCGGCGAACCGCGCCGCGTATTACACGCAGGATCAAGGCTCGCGAATGATGCCGCTTGCCTGGTTCAAGGCGTTGCGCCTCAACGACAACACCAAATTCGCGCAAGATGGGCTCGCACGTTACGGTTATCTCGCTAATCCTGACTCGCCCGCTGGGCTGCCGGTCGGGTTCACGACGGGAGCCTGGCAGAACACCGAGTATGTCGGCATGACATGCGCCGCGTGCCACACAAGGCAGATACGAGTGGACGGCGCGTATTTCCGCGTCGATGGTGGGCCGGCGTTAAGTAATCTTCAGGGCTTGTTTGCCGACATGGATGCGGCGGTTCAGCAAGTGCTGGCGAGCGACGCCAATTTCACAGTGTTCGCGACGGAGGTGCTTGGCCAGAACGCGCCCCCCGCCGCGGTCACCCGGTTGCGTGCCGACGTGGCATCGTGGGCGGGCCCCTATCACACGCTGATCGAGAAATCCCTTCCCAAGAGCCAGCCCTGGGGTGTCGGTCGTGCGGATGCGGTCGGGATGATCCTCAACCGGCTCGGCGGCCTCGACATCGGCGTCACGCCCGACCGCGTGATCGCGGGCAACATTCGGCCCGCGGACGCGCCGGTGCGCTACCCGTTCCTATGGAACGCGACGATGCAGGACAAGACGCAGTGGGCGGGCTTCGCGCCGAACGGCAACGATCTGTTTGGCCTGGTACGCAACCTCGGCGAAGTCTACGGCGTGTTCGGCATCTTCAATCCCCAGCCGCGGCCGGAATGGGTAGGCGGTGTCGATTACATCAGCGTCAACTCCGCCGATTTCAAAGGGCTGGATCGGCTGGAGCAGATGACACGGCGGATCGGTAAGCCGGAGTGGCCGTGGAAGGTCGATCGGACCCTCGCGGCCCAGGGCGAAAAATTGTTTAGGCGCCCGGACCAGAACGGAAAGAGTTGCGCGACATGCCACGGCATCGTCAAGCAGAATGTTCCATTTCTCCCCGTGACCTGGAAGACGCCACTGATCGACGTCGAAACCGACTCCCGTCAATACGCAACGCTGCAATGGCAGGGGGACAGTGGCGTAATGAACGGCAGCTACCTCCTTCTACCGTTCAAGCGGATCCAGCCCACCGAATCGCTGGTGACGCTTCTGAGTACGGCGACGGCGGGAGCTATCCTGCAGAAGGCGGGCCTACGGGAGGACCCGCTGAGCACATCGCAGTCGATTCTTCTCAAAAATCCGAAGAAAAATGCGCCGCTCGTCGTAGACGCGATGCGCGCTCCGGCATCGTCGACGACCGCCTACAAATACGAGTCTCGTGTGTTGCAGGGCATTTGGGCGGCCGCGCCATATCTGCACAACGGCTCGGTTCCTACCCTGACCGACCTGCTGGAACCGGCGGACAAACGGCCGGTGAGCTTCGAGGTTGGAGTCGATTACGACATCGACAAGGTCGGCCTCGCCGGAACCCAAACCGTATCGCCGGTCAGCCGAACCGAGACGACAGGCTGTGAAGCGCGGGATTCCGGCAACAGCCGCTGCGGGCACGAGGGGGTAGGGTTTGGCACGAAATGGGGACCGAATGAGAAGCGGGCGTTGCTTGAGTATCTCAAGACCCTTTGATCGCGGTGATCTCCCGGAGCGGGATGTCGCCTGTGATCGGCGGACGGTGCTTATACGACAAGGCGGATGCCGCTGAGCCATGCTGAATAGAGTTGCCATTCGTTTCGTCTGTGTTGTGTCGTCCTGCGTCGTACTATCTGCATGTGGCGAAACCGGAGACGCCTACTATGCCAGGGTCGACACAAGTTCCTATCCAGCGGCTGACGGTCCGGGCGAGATCATGGATGAGAACGAGATTGAGGCGGCACGCCGGATCACGGCGATCATTCAAGCGCACCTGACACGCCTCTATCCGAACGACCCTATCCTACGAGACGCCCACCCAAAGGCCACTGGTTGTGTCGATGCTGTCTTCACCGTCAACGCTGACGTTCCAGAAGCATTCCGACGGGGTATATTTGCCTCGCCCGGCCGTTCTTATCGCGCCGTAATCCGCTTCTCCAATTCGAACGAGGATCCGAGGCGGTCAGATTCGGAACCCGATGGGCGCGGCATGGCGATCAAGCTCTTTGACCTGGATCGCGGCCAGATACCGATAACCGGTGATCCGCTTGCCTCATTGTCGTCGGTCCCCGCGGGCAACCTGACTTTGGCCGGAGGCCCATCTCAGGATTTCATTATGATTAGCCATCCGACGTTTATGGTCGCGGATCCGAACGGCTATCGTCGGATCATCGAGTATGCGGATGCAGATAATCGGCTGGCCCAAATGATGCTGCCTTTCGTCGCCCTGGCTGGCATGGGAGGCACAGGGATCAGGAGCGCGATCGGTATCACAAGTCTGAAGATCGATAATCCTCTTAACGTACGCTATTGGTCGATGGTGCCTTATCAACTCGGCACGGGGCCAACCGCGCTGGCGATCAAATTTTCAGCAAATTTCAAACCCGTTCCGGAACAAGGGGCCATGCGGAACAACGCGGATCCCGATTTCTTGCGCCACGCGATGTCCAAAACCCTACGGGAGAGGGAGGCGAGGTTCATTTTTGAAATCCAGCCAAGAACATCGACCGAGCTCAGCGTCGAGGATCCGCGCATTGAGTGGAGAGAAGAGACCGCGCCGTTCTATCCGGTGGCGAGTATTGTGATTCCCAAGCAGGATTTCGATACGAAACGGCGTGATGCCGCCTGCGAGTCGCTGTCCTACTCTCCGTGGCACGCCTTGCCAGACCACAAGCCGCTTGGGGCGGTAAACCGAATGCGCAAGGTAATATATGAGTCGGTCAGTGCGTTCCGACGCGGAAAAATGAACGACGTATCGCGATAACGTATCCGGGCGAAGGGTCTCCGTGATTCAGATATCTGGTAACCACCCAGTTGGTGCGACTCGGCGGTGCCTCTGGCGACCTTGAATCGCGTTCATTGCAATTTCCCCCTACAATTTGGCCCTTGTCGCCTTATTTGTTGGGAGTAGACGACTTTCGTCAGCTTGGAGACCCAATCCGCCGGCGGTGCAGGTCTACAAGTCCATTTGCCTGACCTTCGAGGCTTCGTGGTAGCGAGTCGCTGTGCCGCGGTTCCTGATGGTTCTACCCAATGGACGATTGCGGACGGGCGTGTCCTTCGTTACGTCCGCGATCTTCTACCACCAAGTCGGCCAGCGGCCACGGCCGCACCCCCATCGTAGGAATTGGCGTTTTTCCGCCGTTTTTTCGGATTCCGGAGCCTATTTTTATGGTAGACATGAAGGGCTTCGAAGAAGTGAGGTCGCGGCCGTGCACCGATGAATGCTGTGCTCCCGACAGATAACGCAATACGAGCCCAAAATTTATTCGCCACTGGCGTTCAACCGACTCAGCCTGGATGAAAGCCATCCCGCGCGGTGCGGCTAGTCACATGCTCCGCAACAATTTCTTCCTAGCCAAGGGGCATCATCGGAGGCAGGCAAAAGAGGGGGTAACTGGGCACTCACCCCATTTGCAACAATCTCCAAAATTACTGGAATTGCTGGACAATCCACTGCACGCCCGGCCCCATGGTGGACCCGACACTGCACCCGGACGCAAAGCCCAGCGCCATGACAGGGATCAGCAGGACCGCATTGACAACGGCACCCGTCAGAACTTCGGTAATGACGTCGCTGTAAATATAAACCCCGATGGTGGTTAACGTCCCCAGGACAATACAACTGAGGCCTTGGTAGGCCTGGGTTGTCATCGGTGCGCCTGGGGGCGCTGATGGGGGCGCTAACTGGGGCTTCGGCGGGGATTGCGCCGGCGGAGCGGTTGATGCCTGGGCGGCCGCGGTTTGGGCGGCCACCGGGGCCGCCGTCAGCACGCCCAAAACCGCCAGGATCAGCAATCCCAGCAGCGGCCACCCGGTCATTGTCGCGATCGACCGACGCGGAAACCCCATCATCGGATCAGGATTTAGGCGCGGTGCCCGTATGCAGTTCAAGCTGGCGGCCGTTGTACCAAAGGTGGGACAGATAGCCACCGAGGATGCCGCCGACGACCATGCCGAGCTCTGTCGAGAACAGCATCTCTCCCACGACAATGCCGCCAAGGGCTCCGGCGCCGAGCACGAGCAGGTGGGCGGGGCGGATGACGATCATTTGATCGGTCTTCTCGGTCGGCGGCGCTGCCGGCGCCTGCGCGTAAGCGGCCTGAACGGGCAGCATGACGGAAACAACCAAGGCGGCGGGAACAGCAATCTTGAACATGGCTCAACCTCCTGTCCGCGAATGTTACTCTCTACCCGGTCGCGAACCAAGCGTTACCCTGACCCATGTAAGGCGCAAATACAACCGGAGCCTCACGAAACATTGAAGACAGACCGAGCGGTCGCAACACCGGCCCGTCAAGCGACAGTCGACCGGATGGCGTCGCGTTGATTGAGCGGTCCGTTGCATGGAGGTTGTCCGC
>CAMBXJ010000130.1 GCA_945871455.1 Asaia bogorensis | reverse complement strand
GTGAAGAACATCGACGATCTGCTGGGCTTCTACCGGGATATGCTGGGCTTCGGTGTCAGCGACTACATCACCACGCCGTTCCGGGCCTATTTCCTGCACGTGAACCCGCGCCACCACAGCATCGCCCTGATCGAAACCGGCAAGCAGGATCTGCATCATCTGATGGTGGAGCTGTATTCGCTCGACGACATCGGCCAGGGTTACGACATTGCGCTGGGGGAACCCGAGAAGATCGCCACCACGCTCGGTCGGCATCCCAATGACGCGGTGACGTCGTACTACCTGCGCTCCCCGTCCGGATTCATGCTGGAATGCGGCTGGGGCGGCAAGGAAGTCACTCCCGGCAATTGGACGCCGTCGGAGGTCACCGTCGGGCCCAGCCTGTGGGGCCACGATCGCACCTGGCTGCCGGATGACCAACGCAAGCAGGCCCGCGACATGCGCCTGAAGGCCGCCGCCGACGGCGAACGCCGCCCGGTGAATGTGATCGACGGCAATTTCAACCGTATGCAGGGCGTCTGCCCCTGGTGGGACGCGGCGCGATAACCCCGCTGCTGCCGCCGATGGTCGAAGCCATCCGTCGGCGGTATATGGGTCCAACGATAATGGGAGAGAGACCATGCATTTCGGCGCCTCGATGTTTTTCACCGACTATTCCATGTCCCCGGCCGATCTGGCCGTGGCGCTGGAGGAACGCGGCTTCGAGTCCGTCTGGGCGCCGGAGCATTCGCATATCCCGCTCAGCCGCAAGACCCCGACACCCGGCGGCGGCGATCTGGCGAAGCATTATTACGATGTGATGGACCCGTTCGTGACCCTGACCGCGGCGGCCATGGCGACCAAGACCCTGAAGATCGGCACCGGGGTCTGCCTGGTGAACCAGCGCGATCCGATCCAGACGGCGAAGCTGGTGGCCTCGATCGACCAGATTTCCGCCGGGCGGTTCCTGTTCGGCATCGGCGTGGGCTGGAACCAGGACGAGATGGAAAACCACGGCACCGTCTTCGCCAGCAGGGCCAAGCTGGTGCGTGAGCGGGTGGAGGCGATGAAGGAGATCTGGACCAAGTCCAAGGCGGAATATCATGGGGAGTTCGTGAATTTCGACCCGATGATGACCTGGCCGAAGCCGATCCAGAAGCCTCATCCGGAGGTCATCGTCGGCGGCGCCTTCCCGCATGCCGCGAGGCGCGCGGTCCGTTATGGCGACGGCTGGATTCCGCTGGCCGGACGCATGGGCGAAGACAGCGACGTCTTCACCATCGTGCCGAAATTCCGCCAGATGCTGAAGGAAGCCGGGCGCGACCCGACCACCTATCCGATCAGCCTGTTCTCCTCCCCGGAGGATATCGAGGTGCTGAAACGCTACCGCGACCTGGGCATCACCCGCGTGGCCGTCAGCGTCCCATCGGCAAAGGCCGATGTCGTGCTGCCGATCCTGGATCGGTGGGCCGCCCTGATGCGTCAGCTCTGAAAACAGGAGGATACGACCATGGATTTCGGCGCATCGATGTTCTTCACCGACTACTCCATGACCTCGGCCAATCTGGCCAAGGCGTTGGAGGAGCGGGGCTTTGAGTCGATCTGGGCGGCGGAGCACTCGCATATTCCCCTGTCGCGGAAATCGCCGTGGGGCGGGGGAGGGGACCTGCCCAAGCAGTATTACGACGTGATGGACCCGTTCGTGACCCTGACCGCGGCGGCTTGCGTGACCAAGACGTTGCGGCTGGGCACGGGCGTATGCCTGGTCAACCAGCGCGATCCGATCCAGACGGCGAAGCTGGTGGCCTCGATCGACCAGGTGTCGGGCGGAAGGTTCCTGTTCGGCGTCGGCAACGGCTGGAACCAGGACGAGATGGAGAACCACGGCACCGTCTTCGCCAGCCGCCACAAGCTGGTGCGGGAGCGGATCGAGGCCATGAAGGCCATCTGGACCCAGACGAAGGCGGAATATCACGGGGAGTTCGTCAATTTCGATCCGATGATGACCTGGCCGAAGCCGGCGCGGAAGCCGCATCCTCCGGTGATCATCGGCGGCGCCTACCCTTATGCCGCCCGGCGAGCGGTTCGCTACGGCGACGGCTGGATCCCGCTTGCCGGGCGCCCCGGCCAGTATGGCGATGTCTTCGACTATGTTCCCAAATTCCGGGAGATGCTGACGGAAGCCGGCCGGGACGCGACGACGTTCCCGATTTCCCTGTTCAGTTCGTCGGACGATCTGGACACGCTGAAGCGCTATCGGGACCTGGGTATCGTGCGCGCGGTCGTAAGCCTACCCGCCGCCAAGGAAGACGTCGTCCTCCCGATCCTGGACCGGATCGCCGCCCTGATGCGACAGATGTGAAATTTCCGGTTCCAAGGGCGGCGGCCCCTGGTGGGGTGTCCAGCTACGGCGACTTGCATATCGTTGGATCAGGCGGTGACTTGGAGAAAATTCTTCCCCTCCCCTTGCGGGAGGGGGTCGGGGGGAGGGGGCGCACGCAATATCCGTGCGAAATTACCCCTCCCCCCGGCCCCCTCCCGCAAGGGGAGGGGGAGAATATTCTACGTTGCCGGAATTTGTGAGAGCGGTGGGGGTGTCGGGGGCCGCAAAGCCCCTTTGGCCTACCTACGCCGAAGCCAACTCCTGCATGGTCACGGAGAGATCGCTGATCCTCTCCGCCGTAAGCTTCTTACGCCGCTGCACGATCCGCCGCCCGCCCATGAACTCGGTCGAGGCATTCACCGCCTCCACCGCCTGCACCGTCCCATCGTCCAGCAGATGGAACAGCGCGAATTTCCCGGCCGCGATATCGCCGCGCACCACGATGCGGGTGGCGTCGAACGGAATGCCGGCGATCTGCAACCGCAGATCATACTGGTCGGACCAGAACCATGGCACCTCCGGCACCGGCAGCGGCTTGCCGCAGATTGACGCGGCGGCCTGGCGCGCCTGCTCCAGCGCATTGGGCACGCTTTCGAGCCGCACCACGCGGTCATAGAGCGGCAAGGGGCGGTGCGTGCAGTCGCCGATCGCGAAGATCGCCGGATCTTCGGTCCGGGCCGCGAGATCGACGATGATGCCATTGTTGCAGGCGAGTCCGGCCTCGCTGGCCAGTTCCTGGTTGGGCACCGCGCCGACACCGATCAGCGCGGCGTCGCATGGGATCAGCCGCCCGTCGCCCAGCCGGACGCCGGTGATCAATCCTTCGCTACCTTCCAGCGCGGCAACCTGGGCATTGACCTCGATGACCACGCCCTGGGCGCGGTGGAAATCCTGGAAGAAGTTGGACAGGAGTTCGCATGCGACGCGCGCCAGGACGCGAGGTTCGCGCTCGATCACGGTGACTTCGGCGCCCAGGGCACGCGCGGATGCCGCCGCTTCCAGCCCGATATAGCCGCCGCCGATCACCGCCAGACGCGCGCCGGGGACCAGCACCGCCTTCAGCCGATCCGCATCCGCCGCGTTCCGCAATTCCAGCACATTCCCCAGGTCCAGACCGGGCAGCGGAATGCGCCGCGCTCGCGCCCCGGTGGCCAGGATCAGCGTGTCGTAGGGCAGCGACTCCCCGGTCGTCAGGGTCACCGTTTTGGCGGCCCGGTCGATCGCGGTAGCACTGGTGTTGAGCCGCAGGTCGATATCCGCCCCCGGGTAGAAACTGGCCGGTTTCAACGCGAGCTTGTCCGCATCCGTCTCCCCCTTCAGCCATGCCTTCGACAGCGGCGGCCGTTCATAAGGTGGAAGCGGTTCGTCGCCGATCAGGGTAATCGGGCCGGTAAAGCCAGAGCGGCGGAGTTCGGCCGCGGCTGTGCCACCGGCATGCCCGGCGCCGATGATGACGACGCGGTTGGTTGGGTCTGTCATGCGGTGTCCTCCCTCCGATCCGAGCGGCGGCTTCTGGCGTTTCGCCTGCCCCGGTGGATCAAGCGAGTCGTACCAACGGTCCTAACCATTGATCAGCGCTCCGCCGCCCCCTCACCGTCATTGCCGGGCTTGACCCGGCAACCCGCGCTTCGACGGCAGGGGGCGGGTTACCGGGTCAAGCCCGGCAATCACGGTGAGGGCGGCGGCAGTCAATGGCTAATGGTCACTGCCATTGATGTTGGCCCTTGGAGTGTGTTGGAGCAAGTTGTACGCGTGGTGGCGCGGCACTCCGAAAGCACCGCACCGGGTCGGGGACGTCGGTAGACGCGCGTCCCGACATCCCAGTGCCAACCCAAGCCACCGATCGGAACGGCGAGAGGCCCCCGCCGCCCGCAATGACCCTCTACCCCTGCTTGCTGCGCAGCGCCGCCAGCCGATCGGTCAGGCTGCTTCCGTTCGCCGTCGTTCCCTGCACCTTCGCCATTGCCGCCACAATATTCGCATCCTCCTTCTCCGGTGCGCTCGGCGTCAGCAGGCGGGCCTTGGCGTTCGCGGCCTCCGCCTCGGTCAGGTCGCGTTGCGCGCTGTCACGCATCGCCTGCAACGCCACGCTCAGCCCGCTGGTCGCGCTGGCCAGCCCGGCGGCCTGCCGAGCGGCTTCGGCGCGACGTTCCGCCATGGCGCGCTGCTGGTCGGCTCGGCCCATATCGCGCTGCGCCCGGGTCAGTTCCGCGCGGGCCGATTTCAGCTTCTGGCCGGCCTGCTGGTAGGTGTCCTCCAGCGACCGCAGGAACGCCTCGGCATCCACCACGTCCTGCTTCTCCCGCGCCAGGTCCGGAGCCATCTCTTCCAGCATGCCGACCAGAGTGCCCAGGCTGCGCTCCAGATCCGCCTTGCGGGCCGGATCGGTCTCGGCGGTCAGGGTCTGGCCGATCTGCTCCGCCGCGGCCATGCGCTGGCGAGACAGGGCCTGGATCGCGTCGGCTTCCCGGCGTTCCTTGTCGAAACCCATCCGCGCCTGGGCAACCTGGCGGCCGACCTCATCCAGGTTCTGCTCCATGGTGCGCAACTCCGCCTCCGTGGCGGATTGCGGGTCCCAGCGCACGATCGCCGAGACGGCACTGTTGACCGCCTGATCGGTTTTGACGCCAACAAGGTTGCGAATGAAGGACAGCATGCGTCGTTCTCCTGGTTCGTGCGTTCGATAAGGTTGAAGCGGGTGCCCGCTTTGGTTCTGTGTACGCGGTCGTGGTGGCCGGCCGGTCAGCCCATCATGGCGCCGGCGTTCAATATGGCGATGGCGAGCTGGATTCCGATAATCAGCAACGCCGCCGCGACATTTCCCGACTCTATCATCGCCGGCAGGTCGCGCATCGCGCGTGTGGTCGCCACGAAGGCCAGTAGCTGGATGACCAGGGCGATCAGGCCCCAGATCACGATATCCAGCACCACATGGCTGGTCGCCAGGGTCGCCGCCACCGGCAGCGACAGCGCGACCAGGGTGCCCATCAGCACCACGCCCGCCGCCGTATTGCCCTGGCGGATCAACTGCGCCTCATGGAACGGCGTCAGGCGCATATAGCACAGACAGCCCAGGCCCAGCAGGGCCAGTGCCGTGATGAACTGAGCCAGCAGAACCGGCAAACCGGTCTGCAAGGTAGGCAGGATGTTTTCGATCATGCCGAGGTCTTTCGGTTGACGTTGGTCATGACAGCTCCAGCATGCCGGGGTTCACGTCCATCCCGGCGGCGATTTCGACCCAGGCCTGTCCACCGGCCTGGATGACCGAGACCAGGATGTATTCCGTGGCTGGGGCAGGGGGTGCCACACCGGTTGGCGCGGCATACAGCATGGATTGGCGATGCAGCGCTTGAGTGACATCCGGGCCGGTGGCATCCGCGACGGTCATCGTCTCGGTCAGGTCCAGCGGCGGAATGCGGGTTGGTCCAGGCGCCCAGACCCGGTCGTACATCTTGCCGTCCTTGGTCTGGAATTGCGGCCAGCCGATGATCCCCTCGGCGGGATGCAGCCAGAAGTCCCACTCCGACGGGTCCGTGGGTGTGATTTCATCGATGCGGGAGAAAAACCGGCATTCGTCCGGCGTGCCGTCCGCGTCGGTATGGATCTGGAACATGGACCGGTTGTCCGGCAGATAAAGCCTGGTCAGATCCACCCCGTCGCCCGTGACCGCGCCAACCGCGGTAACGGTCAGCCGCATGGCATTGGTGTCGGGTTGCGGGGCGATCACCTTGGTCGCGCCCTGAGCCAGGACGAAGGGCGTCGGATCGAAGGGGAACGTCATCCCCACGCGGAACCGGCTGGGCTTGTAGGCTTCCCCGGATATCTTGTGGCGCAGCATCGCGCCGGCGCTGCCGAGAATACTCATCGAACCGCCATCTCCTCCAGCGCGTTTGCGCATCCGCTGCCACAACACCCAGCCTACGATGACCCCCCCGACCACCAGGGCGATCAATGTCCATGGTATATTATCCTGGTTGTCGTTGGCCGCCGCCGTGCTTGGCGTGCGGCCAGAGACCGGCATCGCCAGGGCGACCCCAGCGGGAACGTTGGGCGGCAGGTAGTTGGGATCGACCGGCGTTCCCTTGCGGGCGGCGACCTGACGATCCAGTTCATCCAGCCGCTGTCGCAGGTCCTTGTTGTCCCGCGCCAGACGATCGGCCTCGGCGCGCCATTGCTGGGTGCCGGGATCGTTCTGCCGGTTGTGGAAGAAATCCGCGGTGCCCGGTCGGCTGAGATTGCTGACCAGCGCATACAGGAACAACCCGTCCCAGATGCCGAAGCTGCGCGGCGGCCCGAACATGGAAGACGGAGCCGTCCAGCCATTCTGTGAATACCAACCCGGGCGCTCGGCCTGCCGAATAACCGGCGCCGGCCTTGAGTTCCCCGCGCCGCCGGAAAACCATGATCCGCTTTGGGCGTTGTTTTGCGTCCCACCCTGGCTCCAGCCGCCGGGCGGGCCTGTCGGTGCGGGCGAGCGGGCCGCGTTGTCCTGTTGGGCACGATAGGTCCCCAGCGCACTGCCCGATTGTTGGCGCGACACCGCCCGATCGCCGGCGGACGGGTTGAATGCCGGCGCCGCAACGGACGGACGACTGGAACCGGACGGTGCGGGGCGCGCATAGCCGCCGCTGGTGGACGGCGTCCGGGTGGACGGTCGAGGCGCGCTGAACGACGGTGTGCGCGACGACGACCCGCTGGGCCGCGAATAGCCGCCACTGGACCGGGACTGCGCCAGCGCCTCCAACGGGGCGAGCGCAACCGTCAGCCCGGTCAGCAGCGGCGCGCCTCCAACGGCCAACAGCACCCCGAGCAGACAGACGAGTTGGGATGGCTTGCGCAGCAGGACGATCCTATTCCGGTCGGGCGGAACCTAGGGTCGGCGGGGTGGTGGAACAAGACCTATCCGAATGGGACCATGGTCGTTCGGTTGGTCCGGTGGCTGGGGCGGGATCGCATTGACCCAGGTCAACCCGGCGGAACGGCCGGATCGCTAGGGTGCCGATCGATGGCAAAGCCGAGCGCGGCGGGCGTGCATGCCGTGCGAGGAAACAGCCGGCCTTTCGCCATGCCTTGCCACGGATGGAACGGCCCCCGCCGCCCGGTGGGCCCTGATCTTTGGCCCGACATCCGCACAATCATTCGCTTGTTAAGGAGAGGACGAACGTGATGCCGATCGAACTGCCAGACTACCAGCCTTCGCCGGATGAGGCCTACATGAACCCGCGGCAGGTGGCGTATTTCCGTCGCAAGCTGGAACAGGCGCGCTCGGACCTGCGGCATGAATTGGACGAGGTGCCGCATATCGAGCCGGATGAAACCGCCCGGGACGGTGATCAAACCGACCATGCCAGCGCGGATACGGACCGGGAATTCGCCATCCTGAACCGCGCGCGGATCCAGGCGTTGCTGCACCAGACCGAGACCGCGCTGACCCGGCTCGACAACGGCACCTATGGTTACTGCGACGATACCGGCGAACCGATCGGTCTGAAGCGGTTGATCGCGCAACCGGCGACGTCGCTGTCGCTCGCGGCACAGGAGGCGCGGGAGCAGCGGGCAGGCTGAATCCGCGGCAGTATCACGCGGGTTGGCGATGTGTGCCGGATGTCTCGACGTAGGCGCACAATTCTGGCGTTCCCAACGGGCGTTCCCATTGGGCGTTCCCATTGGGCGTTCCCATTGGGCGATCGTCGGCGACTGTGTTCATGTCCGCGGCGTCGGCCTGGCTCGGGTGTGGGATCCCGGCGTGCCCGATGTCGGGGCCGCCGCCAATACATGCGGGCGTATCGGCAGCCGGGGACGGTCGACACAACGTTTGCCCCCGACGCTGGCGGGCGCCGACCCTGGTTTTGAAAAGCTTTCTAACCCAGCCGCAACAGCGGATCACCCACGCCGACCGTGGAATTTACCGCGGCGATAAGCGCGACTACCTGACCGGCCGCCGGAGACGGAACATCGACGGCGATCTTCGCGGTCTGAACCGTAACCAACGTCTGACTGACGACGACATGATCGCCCACCGTGACATGCCAGGCGGCGACTGTTGCGCGGGTAAGGCCCTCGCCGAGGGGCGGCAGCCGGACGAGAAGGCCGGCATCTCTGTCCATGATCTGATTCTCCGTCCGCGGAAAGAGGCGATCCGGGGGCAATGTGTATCTTTGCCGCGTGATCTCATCAACCGGCCGAGCGGACCGCGATCCGCATCGCCTGGCAGGGTTACACGGAGCCCCAGACCTCCCGCGCCACGTCCACGCAGAGGCGCGGTTTGGCCCATTGCTCTTCCTCGGTCAGGGCATTGCCTTCCTCGGTGGACGCGAACCCGCATTGCGGCGATAGCGCCAGTTGCTTCAACGGCAGGTATTTTGCTGCTTCATCGATCCGGCGTTTGAGTTCGTCCTTCGTTGCCAGCACGCCCAATTTCGTGGTGACCAGCCCCAGCACGACGATTTTCTTGCCGCGGGGCACTGGCGGGCCGGCGCTGCTGGAAATGCAGATCGCGACGGCGGATGGGTATCGGATGGACGCCGCGCCTGAGGGCGGGCAGGGGACGGATGGGGCTTTCGGATTGCCCTTCGTGCCGGCGCAACGCGGCTATGCTTGCCGCGCCTTCGCGCGTTCCAGGTTGAGTTCCAGCAGACGGGCGAGGATGTCGTCGTCCGACAGGTCCACCGGCCAGCCATAGGCGGCGGCCACCGCGTCATCCAGCTTGCGGTGAAGCGAGTCGAGCCACGCGCCCTCTGGCTTGCCTCGGGTGTTGTACAGGTTGGTCAGGGTGCGGGTTTTCAAGGTCGCGGCGGCGCGGGCGTTGCGGGGGATGATGCGGTCGGGGTAGCCGGGCACGACCTCTGGCACGCGATCGACGAGGTCGGGTGGGTTGAGCCAGAGGTCGCGCTTTTCCACGAGGTCGCGCGCGGCGGCGGCGATGGCCTGGGCATGGGGGTTGTCGGCGTAGGAGGTTGCCGGGAGGTTGGGGGTTAGGTTTTCGGGGAAGGGGAAGGTTTCGAACGTGGTGGTGGGCGTGTAGCGGGGGTCGTTACCGACGCCCAACGAGGTGCCTAGCCGAAGTGACCAAAATTCGTGGACGCGGCTGTGGAGGATGCCGAATGTGGTGTCATCGTCACGAGCAATTACGTTGAGGAGGTTAGCTGGAACAGAAATCGGCGGAAGCCAGACAAACATTCTATGTTTTGAAACCATAGGCGTAGCAATATAGCGCCTTAGAGGTGAAACAGCAGTGCGCATGGTCGGTCGAGATCTGGTGTATCGCCACCAAATGTCCCGATCCTCCTT
>CAMBXJ010000129.1 GCA_945871455.1 Asaia bogorensis | reverse complement strand
AGGCATTTGCCCCTTCGACGGGAGAGCCAGCGCCGGTGTCGGGCACCCTCGGTTCGAAACTGCAACCGCGCTCGCTCTCGATCAGGCTCCCGCTGATAACCCGCATGTCGGCGGCCATCTTGTCGAACCCGCGGCATCACGCGAACATGGCAGGGACATGTCAGACAAGCCCCCATCGGTCGAACCGAAACGCCGAACGCGCGCCGCAAAGCCGGTGTTGGGTCGGTCCACAGGGGGGCAGGCAAAGCCCGCCGATGCCACGTCGGTAAGCGCTCCGGCGGTTGGACACAGCGTCGACAAATCGCAACCCGCGGCATCGACATCCACGAAATCGCGACCCGGCGGGCCGCGGGCCATGCCGCGGTCGGACGTTCGCGCGTTCGTTCAGGCTCTCGCCGCCACGAACCCAAGCCCGTCGACGGAATTGCACTTCGCGGACCCGTTCACCTTGCTGGTCGCGGTGGTGCTGTCCGCTCAGGCAACCGATATTTCGGTCAATCGCGCCACCGAGACCCTGTTCAAGGAAGCCGCCACGCCGAAAGCCATGGCGGCGCTCGGTGTGGACGGCGTCGCGCGTCATATCCGCTCGATCGGGTTGTGGCAGGGCAAGGCTCGCAACGTGGTGGAACTGTCGCGTCAGCTCGTCGAGCACCACCAGGGCCAGGTCCCGCGTGATCGGGCGGCGCTGGAAGCCCTGCCGGGCGTCGGGCGCAAGACGGCCAATGTCGTGCTGAACGTGGCTTTCGGTGAAAGCACCATGGCCGTCGACACCCATATCTTTCGCATCGGCAACCGCTGCGGCCTGGCCCCGGGGCGCACCCCGCGCGCCGTCGAGGACGCGCTGGTGGGCCGTATTCCCCGCGAACTGCTCCGCGACGCCCATAACTGGTTGATTCTGCATGGACGCTACGTCTGCAAGGCACGACAGCCGGAATGTTGGCGCTGTACCGCCGCGCAATGGTGCCGCTATTCCGACAAAGCCGAGGCCGCTCCCACCCCCCGGCGCTCGGCGCAAGACGGCTGACCCGTCGTGCACGGCCGGCTCCGCGCGACCTGATGCACCCCGACGACCTGACGAAGATTGCCTTCGATTAGATGAATGGCGGTGGATGGCATGGCATCCATGGCGATCTCGACATGCATGTCGTCCCCTGCACGATGGGACCACATGCGGTCGGGTATCAGGTCGCGCCTGGCGAACGGCTGCAGAAGCCGCGAAAGAAGGCCGGGTGAAGGATCGGCATGCAGCAGGAACCGCACGGCGACATCTTGTCGCTCGGCGGCCGAAGGGTCGGTTGTCATGATAAGGCTCCGGTAACGGTTGAATCAGGCTGGAAACCCCGGCTGTCAGACAGCCGGGCAGCTAATTCGCGTGACCTGGAGCTCGATGAACATGAACGAAGCATAGAACCAATATCGCCGAACGGGCAACAGAAACTCGCTCCGCCTAGTCATTCGGGCGCTGGCATCAATCCCCGGCGTCAGGGGCACTGGCAAACACAGGTTTCCCCCGGCCCGTCTGCTGGCGAGCGCGAAATCGCTGCAAGCCTCAGGGGGACGGCCAGTCGAGCTCTGGCAGTCGGATCACCGGCACCTGGCGCATCGACAAGGTGCGGTGCTGCAATGTCAGCGGCACTTCCACCTCGGCGGGTTCCCCCGCGGCAGGGGCACTGGCCATCAGGGAAAGCACCGCCTTCGCGGCGGTCGTGGCCGATCGCGTCAGCACCCCGTTGGCGGCCAGCGCGTCGAGCGTCGCCTCATATCCCACCATCCGACCGGTTCCGGCGCCCATCGGCTGCAACTGGTCGTCCAGCGCCAGGGTCGCCGTGGTGGTCAGATCCAGCGGCCCCCAGACGATGCTGAACTTCTGCACCTCCACGGATCCGCCGCCATCGCGCCACGCGGCCAGGAACGTCGATGGCGCCGAGGGTTCCGGCGTCGGGCCTTCCAGGGAGCCTGCCAGGACGACGCTCGTCACCAATGGTCCAAGCGGCCAGCGGATCGCATCGGGCAGTGCGATCATGTCGGCGGAGACGGAAAATCCTATCGTCGGAGCATCGCCGGCGGCGGACGAGATATCGGCATGGCCTTGCAGTTGCCCCATGGACACCGCGACATCCGCATCGCCCTCGGTCATCAGGACCGCCCGCAGGTTGCGGGCTTTCAGGTCCAAGGTCGACGGGACGTGACCCGCCTGCAGCGGCACCGTCGCATGCATTTCCTCCGCCACGAACGGGAATTCAGCGCCGTTCGCGAACCGCAGGCGCTGCACGCCGATCGGTTCGATGTCCAGGGACCACGGGGTCAGCAACCCGACACGGAGCACGACCTGCTTGGCATCCCAGGACGCGCCGCCGGGAATGGTGGGTTCGCCGCCCTTTATGACCAGGTCAGTGATCTTCAGAGTCGCGGCCATCGGCCATCCGCCCCGGACCTGGCTGCTGGACAGCACCGACCATCCGCGTCGGTTGCTATCGCCAATCCAGGTCTGGAAACCGGTCTCCAACCGGCGCACCGCCATGTGCCAGACCGCGACGTCCGCCGCGACCAGCAGACATGGGGCGGCGACGATGAAAATCGCAATCTTGCGCCGCATACCGCTCCACATCGTTAGGTCGCCCGCGAGCCATACCAGAAGCGCGATCCAACCGACACTCCGTGCAGTAAGCACTCTGGGGCCTTCAATACAACTATTGCGTGCATACCATATCTTATCCACAGGTGCATCGACAGACCGAATCGAGTGGAATTCATCGGAATTATATTTCTATATCAGTGACTTGTAAGGCGTCCCTGGAGCCGTTTCTAGAATCTGGCGCGACGCGACTCACAGATTTATCCACAAGGTTGCCAGCAAGCGAATAGCCGGCCAGACGGCCTATGATCAACGGCGTCGCCGTACCGTCATACCACGCGATCATGCGTCGTCTCCTGCCATTCCGCCGTTTCGGGTGGGGTGTCCATCGCACCGGCCAGGTCGTGGGCAAGACGAGCCATCAGCGCGTCGCGGCGCAGGCCGGGAGGGATGGGCGGTAGCACGCGGATATGGATCGTGCCCGGCAGCTTGCGGAAGGAGCGCCGGCCCCAGCAAAGGCCGGAATCGGTGATCACCGGGATGATCGGCAGGCCGGTGCTCGACGCCAGGGCGGCCACGCCCGGCAGCAGCGGCAGGGTCTTGCCGAATTCCGCCCGGGTGCCTTCCGGGAAGATGACGATCTGCCGCTCCTCCCGCGCCGCCCGTTTGCCCTCCCGCATCAGCATCCGCATCGTGGTGCTACCGCCGCTCCGGTCGATCGCGATCATCCGGGTGGCCATGATCAGCTTGCCGAACAGCGGGATCCGCAGCAGTTCATGCTTCAGCACGTAGCAGCAGCGCGGCAGCAAGGTCAGCCAGATGAACGTGTCGAAGGCCGACTGGTGTCGGGACGCGATCAGCGCGGCACCGACCGGCAGATACTCCCGCCCGGTAACCTCGACCCGTATGCCGCACAGGATCCGCAGGCAAACCACCATGCACCGTGCCCACAGCACGGCGAACCCCATCACCCAATCCGGGTTGATCAGGCGGGCCACGGCGCCGGGAACGGTCAGGCAGAAGGAGATGGCGAAAAACGCGATGTTGAACAACGCCGAGCGGATCAAAATCACTCCGTGCGACCTCCACGCGCCGGCTCGCGGTCCGGCAGCCAGGCGGTCAGGCCGGCGGTGGCGACGAGGAACTTGCTGTATTCCTCGATCAACAGCCGCATTGGCACGGGGCGATCCCCCGTGCCGGTCTCTTCGATCAGAACTGGGTAGGGATAGAGCCGGATATCGGGCATGGCCTGGGTGAATTCCGTCATTGCGCGGGGCATGTGATAGTATGCGGTTACCACAATCAACGAGCCGATATGGTTATCGCGGGCCCAGGCGGCTGTCTCCAGCGCATTGCCATGGGTCGATCCAGCGTTGCGCCCCAGGGTCACGCGTTGGGCGAACGGTTCCGGATCCAGACCGGCCCGGTTCGCCAGAGCGGTCAGGTCGGTGTTCCAGCCGATCCCGCTGACCAGCAGAATTCGTGCGCGATCCTGATCCAGCAATTTGAATGCGGTCTCGATCCGGGTCGCCCCACCGGTCAGCGCCACGATCCCATCCGCGGTCGGCGGCAGGCTCACGGTTCGTCCCGCATACCCGACGAACCACCACAGTCCCATCAGCCAGCTTACCGTCACCAGCAGCGCCCCAGCGATCGGCACGAGCCACCATCGCGATCGTCGAGGCCGCGCTTGGGTGTCGATGGCGTCGGTGCTCATGGCAACCGCCGCAACCAGCGCCGCACGGTGCCGTGTGCCGTCACGAAACCGATCCCCGCCGCGGCCGAAGGCAGGCCTGGCAGGACCAGCCAAAGCCCTGGCGGCAAAAGACCAATCATCTCGGCGGCTGTCTCGGGTTCCGCCGACGTGCCGCTGAACGGGGCCGCGAGTTGGGCGAGCGCCAGCAGCACCGGCATGGCGAGAACGGCGCCGACCAGCCCTCCGACCGCGGCGAGCATTGTCGCCCGGCGCGCGAACCGCCCCGCGATATAGCCATCCGTCGCGCCGAGGCCATGCACGATTTCGATGGCCTCCCTGCGGGCGGACAGACCGGCCCGCGTGGCAACGGCGATGACCGCCGCGGCAACCGTGGCGACCAGCACCAGCGCCAGGCCCGAGCAGGCTTGCAGGCTCCACGCCAAGGCGGACAGGCGGCGCAGCCACACCCCGTGATCTTCCAACAAGGTGCCGGGGGAGGTCGCCTGCAACCGCTGCGCCAGGGACGCGATATCCAACCGCCCCGCCAGTCGTACCGCAACCACGGCCGGCAACGGCACGGACAGGCGTTCGGCGCTGGAGCCGAGCCAGGGGCGTAACAGGTTGGCCAGCTCGGCGTCGGGCAAGGTGCGCACCGATGCGACGCCCGGTGTGCCGGAGAGCAGCGCCACCACGCTGGCCAGCCTCGATGTCCCAGGTGGGGAGGCAGGGGCGTGTGGGCGGGGCACTTGCACGGTCAGGGCCGAGGCGGCGCCGTCCCGCCATTGGGATGCCAGGGACGCGGCTCCGATCCAGCCGGCGAGCGCCAGGGCGGCCAGGAATGCCATCGCCGCCACCAGCAACGGCAACATCCGATCCGACAGCGCTCGGCGCAGTCCAAGATCGTCGAAGCCCGCGGGGCGCAGCGAAATGGCGGCCATCGCTAGTCCCGACCGGGCGCGGGTGGGGCCACCACGCGGCCCGAGGACAGGCGGATGGACCTCGCCGGATGGCGGGCCACCAGTGCATCGTTATGGGTCGCCACGATCACGGTCGAGCCCAGCCGGTTCATCTCGTGGAACAACTGCATCAGCCGTTCGGCCTGCTCGTCGTCCAGGTTGCCGGTGGGTTCGTCGGCCAGCAGCAGTAGTGGGCGGGTGATCACGGCTCGGGCGATGGCGACCCGCTGTTGCTCTCCGCCGGAAAGTTCGGTGGGGCGGGCGGTCACCTTCTTCGACAGCCCAACCCAACGCAGCATCTCCGTCACGTCGGCCTGGATCTGACCCTCTGGCCGGCCGGCGAGGCGCAGCGGCAGGGCGACGTTGTCCATCGCGGACAGATGCGGCAGCAGGCGGAAATCCTGGAACACCACCCCGATACGTCGTCGCAGCGGTGGCAGATCACGCCGGCGGGCGGCCTGGATTTCCGAGCCCAGGACGGTCAGGCGGCCCCGCGTGGGGCGGATGGCCAGATACATAAGCCGCAGCAGACTGGTCTTGCCGGCGCCGGAGGGGCCGAGCAGCCAGCGGAATTCGCCTTGGGGGATGGAGAAAGTGAGGTCGCGCAGCACCTCGGCCCCTGGGTCCGCTGCCCGGGACCGGCCGTAATGCAGCCCGACCGCCTCAAACCTGATCATACCGCTCCGCGTCTCCGCCGAGAATCCTGCCGCCCCGCGTCGCCGCCGGCCCGCCTGTCCGGGGCGTGATCCTGGGCCCAGGCCGAGACGTTGGGCGACTCGGGATATGGGTATGCCCGAATCTGTCGGTAGGGATGGTAGCGAGGTTCGGAATCGTCGCACCAGGGCGTTTTTCGCTTTGTGACAGGAAGCAATGGAGAACCGCCCTCCGATTGTATAGATTGGGGCAGTTCAACCGGAGACACGGGCCTTGCATATCGTCTGCCCAGCCTGCGCCGCGATGTATGACGTGCCGGACCGCCAGATGAAGGTGGGGCGGAAGGTCCGATGCGTGAGTTGCCAGAATCAGTGGGTGCCGGTGAGCGTGCCGCTGGACGCGGCGGGCGATGTGGCGGAGGCCGAGGAGCCTGGTCCCGTGGCGGTTCATGCGGCGCCGCCAGCCGTGGCTGGCATGACCGCGATGGATCGGCTGGCGGCGCATCAGGTCGCGCCCAAGCGCAACATGGTCCTGTTGGCGGCGTGGGCCGGTTCCGGGGTCGCGGTGGTCCTGCTGGTGTTGGCCGCCTATGGCTGGCGGGCCGATCTGGTGGCGGCCTGGCCTCCCAGTGCTCGGCTTTATGCGGCGTTGGGGTTGGTTGACTCCCATTAGGACTCGTCCGGAAATAACGGCTCCATTCGGGGTACAGACGTCCAACCCTGTCATGGTGGGCGGAGGCCCGCCATCCACGACTTTCTCTCGACCGGCACAGCAAGTCGTGGATGGCCGGCCTTCGCCGACCACGACGGGGATAGGCCGGTCCGTCGCTCCAGCCGACTCGGTTGTTACCGGACAAGCCCTTAGGGGGAGGACTCGTGTCCTGTTCTCGGGGAGCCTGCGGCGTCGGTGTATTTTTTGGGCGTGGGGAACATCCTTCCCATCCTGCGGGGGACGGGAAGGAAATTTCTCCGCGCCTCTGATGGCCGACGATCGCGGCGGCGCGCGTGGGACCGACTTTGGGTCAGTCCTTCGCATCCTTGTCCTTCGCGTCCTTGTCCTTCACAGGCTTGCTGTCATTCGCGGCGGTCGGGCGGATGACGCTGGTGATTGTCTCCCGCAGCACCGTTACCCGCAGGTTCGGGCCAAGCTCCACCTCGATTTCGGACGATGCGACCTGCTTGCCGTCCTTGTCCTGCACCATCGGCACGCGCTGCACCGTGGCCAGGATGCCGCCGCCGGTTACGACCCGGTCACCCCGCTTCAACTGGGAGAGCATATTCCGCATCTCCTTCTGTTTCTGCTGCTGCGGGCGGATCAGCAGGAAATAGAACACCGCGAATATGAGTACCAGCGGGACGAACTGAGTGGCCGTGGCCAGCATGCCTCCAGCGTCTTGAGCATAGGCAGGGGAAATGAGCCCAAAGGGGTTCATGAGGTCGGGTCCTTGCGGTGATCGGGTCGGGACCATACTTTCCGCCCCCCTTACGTCAAGCTTTCCCGGAACCTTTCCCTGATGGATCAGCGACTGCACGACCTCGTGACCCGTATTGCCGAGGCGCTGGAGCGTCTGGCGCCACCCGCCACGCCGCCCATGACGCTCGACGATGCGGATGCGTTCGTCTGGCACCCCAACCCGGCGCATCTGGCGCCGGTGCGGCGCGTGTCGCGCGTCGATATCGCGCTGCTGAAGGGCGTGGAGCGACAGAAGGAAATCCTGCTGGAGAACACCTTGCGCTTCGCCCGAGGCCTGCCCGCGAACAACGCCATGCTGTGGGGCGCGCGCGGGATGGGCAAATCGTCCCTGGTCAAGGCGCTGCACGCGGTCGCCAATGCCGACGGCCCCGGAGGGCTGGTGCTGATCGAAATCCATCGCGAGGACATCCGCACTCTGCCCGACCTGCTGAACGTGCTGCGCGGGCAGACCCGCCGCTGCCTGATCCTGTGCGACGATCTGTCGTTCGAGAAAGAGGACGCCGACTACAAAGCCCTGAAATCGGTGCTCGACGGCGGGATCGAGGGCCGGCCCGACCACGTGCTATTCTACGCGACATCCAATCGCCGGCACCTGATGCCGCGTGACATGATCGAGAACGAACGCTCCACCGCGATCAACCCCAACGAGTCGATCGAGGAGAAAGTGTCGCTGTCCGACCGGTTCGGCCTGTGGCTGGGCTTCCACAATTGCGACCAGGATACGTTCTTCGCGATGATCGACGGGTATGCGGACAGCATGGGGTTGCCGATCTCGCGGGAGGAACTGCACGCGCAGGCGGTGGAGTGGTCGGTGACCCGCGGCGCTCGGTCCGGGCGGGTGGCCTGGCAGTTCATTCAGGATGCGGCTGGGCGGTTGGGGGTTCGGGCGGGGTAACGGCCTGGGCCCGGCAACCGTTGCGCCCGGGTTCGGCCGGAGCATCGGCGGGCGCGACACCAATCGCCGGGATCGCTATATGACATGCGGTCCCGACAGGAATGCCCCATGTATATCCCCCAGCACTTCAATGAAGACCGGATCGACGTGCTGCACGCGGCAATCCGAGGCTGTGGCCTGGCGACCCTGGTCAGCATGACACAGGATGGCCTGATTGCCAGCCATGTCCCGCTGCTGCTGGATTCCGACCCAGCGCCCTACGGCACATTGGTCGGCCATTTTGCTCGCCCGAATCCGCATGCCCGGGCAACCGACCCGCGCGTACCGACCCTCGCGATTTTCCAGGGGCCGGACGGCTACATCACCCCGTCCTGGTATCCGACGAAGCAGGAAAACGGCAAAGTCGTTCCGACCTGGAACTACACCGCCATCCACGCCTATGGCACGCTGGAAACCTTCGACGATCCCGACCGGTTGCTGGCAATCGTCACCCGCCTGACGGATCGCCATGAGGCCACGCTTGCGAAGCCGTGGGCGGTATCCGACGCGCCGGCCAACTACGTGCAGGGCATGCTGAAGGGCATCGTTGGGATCGCGCTGCCGATCGCTCGCCTGGAAGGCAAGGTCAAAATGAGCCAGAACCGACCCCAGGCCGATCGCGCCGGCGTGATCCAGGGACTTCGGGACACCAACCGGGCGGACCTCGCGGACCGGATCGAAGCGCCCCGGCCCTGACCCGTCTGTCCCAGGCGGCTATTCCGCCGCGACCCGGGACGCCTGGCGTTCGGCGATCATCTGCTTCGTCAGCGGCAGCAGCGACCGCCCATATTCCATATTGTCGTCCAGCGGATCGAACCCACGGATCAGGAACGTCGTGATCCCCATGTCGTAATATTCGCAGAAGGCCTCGGCCACCTGCGCGGGGGTGCCGACCAGGCTGGTGGTGTTGCCCCTGGCGCCGGTCGCCAGCGCGGCCCCGGTCCACAGCCGCTTGTCCAACCGTTCCCCCTGGGCCGCCGCGGCCAGAAGCCGCTTCGATCCCTCGTTCACCGGCGCCTTCGTCGTCAGGCCGGCCTGGGCGCGCAATTCGATGATCCGTTGCTTGATGGCCTCGGCGCGAGCCCAGGCCTCGTCCTCGGTCGGCGCCAGGATCGGACGGAACGACAGGCTGAACCGCAAGGTCCGGCCATGTTTCGCCGCCTCGGCGCGCAGGCGGGCGGTGATTTCCCGCACCTGAGCGTGGGTTTCGCCCCACAGCGCATAGACATCGGCATGCTTGGCGCTGACCGCCAAGGCCGCATCCGACGCGCCGCCGAAATAGATCGGGATCCGCGGCTGCTGCACGCAGCGTATGGCGGTGGACGCGCCGGCAAACCGATAGAACCGCCCCTCATGATCGACCGTCGGCGCCGGATCGGTCCAGAT
>CAMBXJ010000128.1 GCA_945871455.1 Asaia bogorensis | reverse complement strand
CCCGGACGCTGAAACGTCCGGGTAGGCCCCATCCTTCAAGGCACCAAAAGAATCGCATTCCAAAGGCCGCGCCTTTGGTGGGGTCCAGGGGCAAAGCCCCTGGCGGGGTTCGGGGCGGAGCCCCGCCCGTCTCCCCCACCCAATCGCCGACCTACGCCCCATCCTCCATCCGCACGCCCGGGTGGAAATGCGCATACACCCGGCGCGCGGTTTCGCGGCTGATGCCTGGGGCGGCTTCCAGGTCCGGCAGACCTGCCATTTTCACGCCGCGCGCCGATCCGAAATGGTTCAGCAGCGCGCGTTTGCGAGCGGCGCCGATGCCGTCGATCTCATCCAGCTCGCTTTGCCGGATCGCCTTGGAACGGCCCGCCCGGTGGGTGGTGATGGCGAAGCGGTGCGCCTCGTCGCGCAGGCGTTGCAGGAAATACAGCACCGGGTCGCGCGGCGGCAGTTGGAACGGGTCCATCCCGTCCGTGTGCAGCCATTCGCGGCCGGCATCGCGATCCGGCCCTTTGGCGATGGCGATCAGCTTGACGTCGGTGACTCCCAGTTCGTCCAGCACGCCGCGCGCGGCCGAGAGCTGCCCGATGCCACCGTCGATCAGCACGATATCGGGCCAGTCGGACTCCGGCGCACCCTCGGCCTGTTCCTTCAGGGCACGGGCGAACCGGCGTTGCAGGACCTCCCGCATCATCGCGAAATCGTCACCCGGCGTGATCGCGCCACGAATTCCGAACTTGCGATAGCCGGCCTTGATGAACCCCTCGGGCCCCGCGACGATCATCACGCCATACGGGTTGGTGCCCATGATATGGGAGTTGTCGTAGACCTCGATCCGTTCGGGAGTCGCGTCCAGCTTGAACAGGCCGGCCAACCCATCCAGCAGCTTGGCCTGCCCGGCGGATTCGGCCAGTTTGCGCTCCAGAGCCTCCCGCGCGTTGATCTCGGCGTGTTGCACGACCTGGTGCTTCTCGCCCCGCTGCGGCACCGCGATTTCGACCTTGCGGCCGGCCTTCAGGGTCAACGCTTCGGCCACCAGAGCCTGTTCCGCCAGTTCGTGATTGATCAGCAGCAACGGCGGCGGCGGCTTGTCGTCATAGAACTGCGCGATGAAGGCCCCCAGGACCTCGGGGGTTTCGTCGGCCTTGGCATGGGTGGGGTAGAAGGCACGATTGCCGTTGTTGCGCCCGCCACGGACGAAGAACACCTGCACGCAGGTCTGCCCGGCGATCTGGAACGCCGCGATCACGTCGGCGTCCGCCAGGCTGGCCGGGTTCACCACGTCGCTGCCCTGCACGAAGGTCAGGCCGCGGATCCGGTCGCGCACGGCGGCGGCACGCTCGAACTCCAGCGCTTCGGCGGCGCGCTCCATTTCCGCGGCGAGTTCCTGCTGCACCGTGGCGGACTTGCCGGCCAGGAACGCCTTGGCCTGGGTGACCAGCTTGCCATACTCGGCGGCATCGATTCGTCCGACACAGGGGGCGGAGCAGCGCTTGATCTGGTGCAGCAGGCAGGGGCGAGATCGGTTGGTGAACACCGTGTCGGCACAGGATCGCAGCAGAAACACGCGCTGCATCGCCGTCACCGTCTGGTTCACCGCCCAGGCCGAGGCGAAGGGCCCCCAGTAGCTGCCCTTCCGGGTCTGCGCGCCGCGATGCTTGGCGATCTGCGGAAACGGATGGTCTTCCGTCATCATCAGCCAGGGATAGGACTTGTCGTCGCGCAGCACGATATTGAAGCGAGGCTTCAATCGCTTGATCAGGTTGGCTTCCAGCAGCAGCGCCTCGGCCTCGGTATGGGTGGTGACGATCTCCATGGAGACCGTTTCCGACACCATCCGCCGCAGCCGCTCCGGCAGACGGGCGATCTGGGCATAGGACGTGACCCGCCGCTTCAGGCTGCGCGCCTTGCCGACATAGAGCGCATCGCCCTTGGCATCGAGCATGCGGTAGACGCCAGGATTGGCCGGCATGGTTTCCAGCGCCGCCTCGATCACCGAGACGCCCTTCATGATGGGCCGGTCCGGGGTGGCGTCCTCCACTGCCGGAGCCGCTTCGTCGCCAGTGTTCATGCCGGCATCGTAGGGCCAGGGCCGGCAAAACGGGAGGGCGAAAGCGGCGGCCACACCATCCACCGAATCTGTGGATAAGTTTGTGGGCAAACTGGCCGGCAACACCGCCGACTCCGTGATTTCGTTGGATTTATTAAGGATTGGTTAAAATTTAGGCGTTTCATAATACATTGAAATTATTGGCAGTTCTGGAAAATGCTGCATTTCCGGTGGGTTACGAACCCCCGAGTGTCCGAGCGTCGGCGCTTGGCGTCAGGAAGTGGACAACTCCTGCCGCACCCGTTCGATTTCAACCCCGGCGGACACCGCGTCGGGGAAAACGTCCAGCTTTTCAACCCTGACCCGAGCAATGACGACGCGCTCATCCACCAGGCAGCAGATGGCGATGCGTTCGGCCAGGGTTTCCACCAGACGGACATGGCGGGCACTCACGATGGCCCGAACGTCGTGGGCAAGTTTTTCGTAATCCACCACGCGGGCCAGTTCCTCCCGCACGCTCAGGCTCAGGTCGGTTTCCGCTTGCGGCTCGTCTTTCACCGCCAGATCGACATTGATCCGCACCCGTTGCGCTCCGGTATGCTCATGCGGGTAGATGCCGATTCGGGCCGACAGGATCAAATCTCGCAGGAACACATGGCGCAGGCGCGAACGGGCGCTGGCCAGAACCGGATCCGGCATCACTCGTCATCCAACGGCGCGGCGGGGCTCGGCGACCATTGCATGTGCTGCCCACCATCCAGGGCGATCATCTGCCCGGTCATCGAGCGCAGGCGGAGGATCGACAGGACGGCTTCTCCCACCTCCTCCAGCGACGGCCCGCGTTGCAGCGGGGTAGACCCGGCCTGACGCTGGAACTGCTCCGGGGTCTGGCGCGTATTGGGCAGGGCGGGGCCGGGGCCGATACCGTTGACTCGGATGCGGGGGGCCAACGCCAGGGCCATGCTTTGGGTCAGTGCCCACAGGCCGAACTTGGAGACGGTGTAGGAAACAAAGTGCGGCGTGATCGACCAGACCCGCATGTCTAGCATGTTGATGACGACGCCTTCCCGGTCCCGCGGCAGAGCTTGTGCAAACGCCTGGGTCAGGACGAACGGGGCGCGGAGATTGGGTTCGATATGACGATCCCAGGAGGCGCGGGTCGCATCGTGCCAGTCGTCTCGTTCAAACGTGCTGGCATTGTTGACGAGAACGCCGAGCGGCCCGAGCTCGGAAATGACGTGCGGAATGAGGGTGAGGGTGGCGGGTTCGTGGGACAGGTCGGCGCGAAGTACGATGGCACGCCGACCGATCCTGCGAATTTCGGCGGCGGTTGCCTCGGCGTCTTCGGTGCTCGCGTTGCAGTGGATCGCCAGGTCGAAGCCTGCCTCGGCCAGGGTCAGCGAGATCGTTCGGCCCAGGCGCTTGCCGCCGCCGGTGACCAGCGCGACCCGGGGCAGGGTGGCGGAAATTGGGGCGGACATTACGGTCTGGACCTAATATCAGCGGTCCTGACCATTGACCGATAGCCTCCCGCCGCGCCGTCATGGCCGGACCTGGCCCGGCAACGCCCGTTTCGACGGCAGGGGGTGGGTTGCCGGGTCAAGTCCGGCGATGGCGGTGGGGTGAACGGTCTCACGGAAAATACCGCTCCCCCAGAAAGGCACCGATGCCGATGCCGGTCAGGGCTCTCGCCATCACGGCAGGTTGCAGGAACGGGCTGATCCCGGCCACCGGCGCCATGGCGGGAAACAGGATCTGCGTCACGACGACCGCGACGAACCCACCGCCCAGGGCCCCCGCCATCATCGGCAGCACACGAACATGCAGCCCAGCGTCGTCCGGACGGTTCGGTGCGGTGGACTGTGCATGGGCCGGGGTGCATCCCGCTACGGCCAGGGTGCAAGCCAACGCAAAGGCGATCTTGTTCACGGCACTATCCTTCCAGAGCGCGCTCACTCGGACCAGAAGCGACCAACGCGCTCGACGCCTGTTCGATGCCAGGATCGATGGTTCGGGACCCGGCGTTCCGGCCGAACCTTGGTCTGGTCTGGCGTAACCCTACCAGGGTCCTGCCCAGACAGGAATGCCGTTGCTTGCCGTCCCATGATCAGCCGACGGGGTAGACAGAGGCTCTTATCGCGTTAGCTGTTGGGAGTGGACGCTACCCGCCAGCCAGGAGACCCCGTGCACCGATGGCGCCGCCACATCGTCGCTTCTTCGTGACCTTCGTGCCTTCGTGGTGGAAAAAAGCGAACGCAACCAAAGACACCTGCCTATCCGGCAAAGCCTTATTGGATAGGCCACAAAGGGCCGCGAGTCGGCGATTTTCCCCCACGAAGGCACGAAGGTCACGAAGAAGGAACCAACGGTCCCCGCCGTCGGTGGAAACCGACTGCCGCCAACAGCTAACGCCATAAGAGCCTAGACAGATGCCGAGGCCTCGGTGCGTCATCTTAGGGCGACCGCCGGTCATTGCGTTCGGCGTGCCGGCTGTCAAAGGAGTGCTGTCGAAAGCGCGGACAAGCAAACGGCGCCGGCCATGATGACCGGCGCCGCTTTCAGGTCGTGACCCGGTTGATCAGGCCGGAGCGAAGAACGGCATTTGCGGGCCGCCGTCTTCCGTCTGGATCCAGGTCAGGCTGACAGCCATGCCGATCTTCACGTCCTTGGGGTCGCAGTTGACGATGTTGGTCATCATCTTCGGCCCCTCGGCCAGTTCGACGTAGGCGATGACGTAGGGCGGGTTGGCCCGCTCCATCACGCTGTAGGTATAAACCGTCCCCTTGCCGGAGACTTCCTTCCATTCAACCGGACCCAGGGTGAACGGGGAGATCCCGCGCGGGTACCAGATGAACTTCTTGGTCGCGGTGCACTGCGGCAGCACCAGCTTGCCGGCTGCGCAGCCGTCGAAGAACGGCTTGGTTTCCGGGTTGGTGTCGACGGTGCCGACGAACGGGATTTTGCGTTGAGCCATGACGATTACTCCCGCTCCAGGATGACAGTGCTGCCGACATGGCGGGTGCCGAGGGACCCACCGGTGCCGTGGGCGATGGCGAGGTCGCAGTTCGGGACCTGCACCGCCTTGTGGGCTTCGCCGCGCAACTGGCGCACGGCTTCGATGATCTTCGTGATACCGCCGCGGTTGGCCGGGTGGTTGGAGCACAGCCCGCCGCCATCGGTGTTGAACGGCAGCTTGCCGACGCCGGAGATCAGGTTGCCGTCCATGACGAACTTGCCGCCCTGGCCCTTTTCGCAGAAGCCCAGGTCTTCCAACTGCATCAGCACGGTGATGGTGAAGCTGTCGTAGATCGAGGCGTACTTGATGTCGGACGGCTTGATTCCGGCCATTTCCCATGCCGGCGGTCCCGACCAGCGGGCGGCGGAGTAGGTCAGTTCGGTTTCGCCACCGGCCTGGTTCTTGGCCGCCTCGCCGACGCCGATCACCTTCACCAGCGGCCGCTTCAGGGTCTTGGCGATTTCCGGACGGGTGACGATCAGCGCGCCGCCGCCATCGGAGATGACGCAGCAATCGAGACGATGCAGCGGGCTGGCCACCATCGGCGAGTTCACCACGTCTTCGACCGTCACGACGTCACGCAGCATGGCATGCGGGTTGTGCTGCGCATGGTGCGACGCGGCAACCTTGATCCAGGCGAGCTGTTCGCTGGTCGTGCCGTACTCATGCATGTGGCGCATGGCACACATGGCGTACATGTTCGCCGTGGCCGGGCCGTACGGATACTCGAACTGCATTTCCGCCTGGGCGGGGCTGCCGGCGCGCGGCGCGGTGCCGGTTGCCATACCCTCGCTGCGCGGACGGCCGGCCAAGGTGATCAGCGCGACATTGGCGCGACCGGTGGCGATGGCTTGCAACGCATGCCCGACCGCGACCTGGTAAGACGAGCCACCGACGTCGGTGCTGTCCATGTGCCGCACCTTAAGGCCCATGTAGTCGATCATGGACATCGGGCCGAGGCCCGGGGCGTCGCCAGCGCAGTAGTAGGCGTCGACATCGTCCTTCGTCAGGCCGGCGTCGTCTAGCGCGCCTTTCGCGCATTCGGCATGCAGCAGGGTAACCGACTTGTCGGCCGCCTTGCGTGTGGGATGCTCCCAGGCACCCACGATATAACCCGCACCTTTTAAGCTCATGCTTCGCTCCCTTTGCGATCGACCACGTTCGATCCGGTTCAAGCGGGGGGATTATACCCATCGGTAGCGGTTCGGCTAGGCGGGTTGGCAAACCTGCGTCGTCATTGGTGCCGGGCGTGCCGCGCTGCGCAGCGGATGGCTCGGATTGGATTGGCGGGGTTGACGCCGCGGGCCCTGCCGGGTTTGCCGCTTCCAGTCAGAGAGAAACCGGTCAGCTGAACCCCGCGGGTTCCCCACTCCCGGGCGAGGTCAATGCCAGGACTTTGAACAGACGCCCCATGCGGTCCGGTTCGCCCAACCGGCGAACCCCCTCCATGATCGCCGCCGCGGCGGCCGGCGGACGATGGCGGGCCAGGCGGTTGGCGCGCTGGAACAGGCCCAGCCGAGCGAGGAACATGCCCTGTGGAACCGGTCCGTGAGCCGCGGCACCGTGCGCCCGGGCCACCGCGGCGATGGCGGAGAAATCCACATGCGCGGTCAAGTCGGCGGACCCGGCTTGCGACAGCGGGTCGGCGGGTTTGCCGCCCGACAAGGCCTGCAGGCTGTCACCGGGACCGCTGACCGCCGGGCCATAATCCAGAAACAAGGCCCCTCCCGGGTGCCGGCACAGGCGTTCCGCGAGTTCGGCGGCCAGATCCAACGCCAGGTCGCAGTGCTCGACGACGGCTCCTTCGGGCACCCCGCCATCCGGCCTGTCGGTGGATGGCAGTGGCCAGCGGCCGGGTTGCGGCGGTTGATCGGCGTGCGATGGAAGAACCCGTTCCTCGAACCCGGCCGAACCGACCCAGCGTTCCATCCAGCCATCGCCACGCCGGACGAATTGGCGGATCGGCAGCGCATCCAGAAATTCATTGGCCAGCAGCAGGAAGGGACCGTCCGGCACGCCCCTTACAGCGTCATGCCACATCGCCTCCGGCACGACCCGCGCCTGCTCGGCACGCAGCCGGGGGGAGGTTTCGACGAAATGCACGCGCACCGCGGCGGCGAAGTCCGGCGCCGCCTGGCGCACGGCGCGCAAGGCATCCGCCATCAGGGTGCCACGACCGGGCCCGGCCTCCACCAACGAGATCGGGGTGGGTTTGCCGATCATCGCCCAGGTAACGGCGGCCCATAGGCCGAGGACCTCTCCGAACACCTGGCTGATTTCCGGGGATGTGGTGAAATCGGCAAAAGGATCGCGTTGCGCGTAATAGGCGGCGTTCGCGCGCGCCATGAAAGCGTCCAGCCGTTCGGGCATGGTCATCGTCCTGCCATCAGGGCGCCGAGATCACCGGCCGGATTCAACGATCCCACTTCGACGCCCCCGTTTTAACGCCCGTGGTTTAACGCACTGGTTTTAGCGCCCCGGTTTTAGCGCCCCGGTTTTAGCGCATTGGGCGAGCCCGCAGGATCAGCCAAAGCCCGGCCAGCAGCATGGGGACCGACAGCACCTGGCCCATGGTGGTGCCAAAGGCCAGAAGCCCCAGGAAGGCATCCGGTTCCCGGAACATTTCGCCGATCATTCGTGCGACGGCATATCCGGCCAGGAACATCCCGGTCAGCAGGCCGAAGCGGGATCGGATAGATGCCTGCCTGGCCAGCACCCACATGACGGCGAACAGGATCAGCCCTTCCAGCAGGGCCTGATAGATCTGGCTGGGATGGCGCAGCACCGGCCCGGCATAGGGGAACACCATGGCCCAGGGCACGGAATCGGGCGCTACCCGACCCCACAGCTCCCCATTGATGAAATTGGCGATCCGGCCCAGGCAAAGCCCCACCGGCGCCACCACCGCCAGGCGGTCGGCAAAGCCAAGCACCGGAATATTGTGCCGGCGGCAGAACCAGATGACCGCCAGGGACACGCCCAGCATGCCGCCATGGAAACTCATGCCGCCCTGCCAGACGGCGAAAACGCCCATCGGATCGTGCAGAAAGGTCCGCGGCTGATAGAACATTACATATCCCAGGCGCCCGCCGAGCACGACGCCGAGGGTGGCCCAGGTGAGGAAATCGTCGACCTGGGTCGGGCTTGCCACCACCGGCGAGCGCCCGACCAGCCGACGCATCAGCCGCCAGCCCAGCACCAATCCGACGATATAGGCCAGCGCATACCATCTGATCGCCAATGGCCCGATCTGCACGATGACGGGGTCGAATTGGGGAAACAGCAGGGCGGGGATCATGTGTAGAGGTCGCCGCTCGCCAAGTGACCGTGCACATAGCGCCTTATACCGTCCTCCAGGGAGGTGAACGGCGCGGTGTAGCCGGCGTCGCGCAGGCGGGTCATCGGGGCGCGTGTGAAGGACTGGTATTGGCCGCGCAGGCTCTCGGGCATATCCACGAACTCGACCCTGCGTTCCACGTCGGCCGCGTCGCATACCGCATGGGCCAGGTCCAGGTAGGTGCGATCCACCCCGGTGCCCAGGTTGAACAGCCCGCTGACCCGGGGCGTGTCCAGCAGCCACAGCAGGACATTCACGATATCGCCCACCCAGATGAAATCGCGGGACTGGGTGCCGTCCGCGATGTCCGCCCGGTCGGAGCGGAACAGCTTCGGCGCCTGGCCGGCGGCGATCTCGTCATATTTGACCTTCACGACCGAGACCATGTTGCGCTTGTGATACTCGTTCGGGCCGTAGACGTTGAAGAATTTCAGGCCGGCCCATTGCGGCGGACGTTCCCTCGCCGCGGCCAGGGTGCGGGCCACCAGAAGGTCGAAGGCGTGCTTGGTCCACCCATACAGGTTCATCGGCCGCAGTCGTTCCAGCGCGCCGACGGAGCCGTCGTCGTCGAAACCCAAGGTCCCGTCGCCATAGGTCGCCGCCGAGGACGCATAGGCGATTCGCACGCCGCGATCGCCGCACCATTCCCACAGGCGCCTGGTTAGTTCCACATTAGTGGCCCAGGTCTGATCGCCGTCGGTCGCGGTGGTGTCGCTGATGGCGCCCAGATGGAACACCATCTCTATGGGGGGGCGGGAGGAGAGGAACCCGTCAAGCTCCGACGGGTGCACCAGCCGGTCCGGCGGGTGCTTGGCCAGGTTGCGCCACTTGTCGCGGGTGCCAAGGCGGTCGACCACGGCGGTTTCGTGACCGCGACGCTGGAGCGCTGCCTGAAGATTGGAGCCGATGAAGCCGGCGCCGCCGGTGATCAAAATCATGGGGTTGTGTTATAGGGACACGTGTAAGGGGGCGAAAGGCGGGTGGGTCGCGGGAAGGGCGGGGCGTTGCCCCGGACCCCACCAAGAGGGCTTTGCCCTCCTGGACCTCCCACCAAAGGCGACGGCCTTTGGAATGCGATTTTGTTGGTGTTTGGGGATATGGCCTACCCGGACGGCGAGAGGTCCGAGTAGGCCATATCCCCAAACACCAACAGTCCGGTTCCAAGGGCCGTCGCCCTTGGCGGGGATCCAAGGGGCAGAGCCCCTTGGTGGGGTCCCCAAGGGGCCATGGGGCGAAGACCCGCCTTCCCCCCCCTAACACGTGTCCCTATAACACAACCCCATGA
>CAMBXJ010000127.1 GCA_945871455.1 Asaia bogorensis | reverse complement strand
TCGGTGCCGCGGTATGGTGCGTTCAAGCGCCGTCCGGGTGATATCTGGCGGAGGCCGGTCCGCCAGCGATCAATCGACCTTTGCCGACCCTGGCCCATCCGGCCGATGTAATTCCGTGCCACCGGGACCATGTCCGCCTCGTCACCCTGGCGAGCGGGTCGCCTCCAAGAAGATGGAAGCATCCGCTTGGCCTGGTTCGAGTGTTCGGCGTCGGTGGGGTTGCCCCGTCCCGAGGGCGGCCATGGTGCATGTCGCCAGGGGCGGGAACCGCGGAAGGAATTCGCTTTGACGCAACGGACTGGGACCACGCCGGCGGCCACGTCTCGGCTGGCGACATTGGCGGCGACCTTGCTACTGGCTGGGTGTTCCATGTTCGGCATTCGGGACGGCACGGAATCGCCGGCCTATGACGTGCTCGGCAAGGTAGGCGACGCGGAAATCCGCCAATACGCCCCCCGCAGCGCTGCCCAGACGATCGTGGAAGGGTCGGAGGAAGCGGCTCGGTCAGCTGGATTCCGCAAGGTCGCCGCGTATATTTTCGGGGAAAACCGCACACGGGCCGACATCGCCATGACGGCGCCCGTGGTGCAGTCCGCGGCACGGTCAAGCGAGATCGCGATGACGGCCCCGGTTGTCGCGCAAGCGGCGGGCGAGGGCAAATGGGCGATCCGCTTCATCATGCCGGCGCAATACACGATGGCGACGCTGCCCGAGCCGCTGGATGCGGCCGTCACACTGGTATCGGTCCCCGCCGAGACCATGGCTGCCATCCGCTTTTCTGGCAGCCGATCGGCCGCGGCCATGGCAGACGGGCGTGCTCGGTTGCGCCAGGCGCTGGCCGGCAGTGCCTGGACGATGGTGGGGAACCCGGTGGACTGGTTCTACGACCCACCCTGGACCTTGCCCTTCTTGCGCCGCAATGAGGTCGCGGTGCCAGTTGCCGCGCGCGCGCCTTAACGACCCGGGTTGCCTGGCGTGTGCTGAGCGGCCGAGCGGGAGGCGTCAGGTGTGGTGTTCGGTGCGGAAGGCGGCTTCCAGCGCTGAGCAGGGGGCGGTCAGCAATTCGTCCATAGTGACCGGGCAGGTCGCGGGGGCCAGCTTTCCCGGGCTGCCACCATATTGCAGGGGTTCGATCTGTTGGACCGCGCGCACGTATAGCGCGGCCAAGTCCACCCTCTGACGCATGGAGGGTGCGAACCGGCGTTCGGCGTCCGTCTGAAACGCTATGACCTCACCGCGCCAGTGGCGACATGCGCCCAGATGGGGCCAACCATTCAACTTCAGGAGGTGAACCAACATCTGGCGCAGCAGGGAATGTACCGCATTGAGTTCGGATATCCCCACGTCCTCGATCTCCTCGACGACATGCTCCCAATCCACGTCGTTCACCCGCTTTCCGCTTGCTAGGAGGCGCAGAAGGCCCGCCTGATGAATGGACCAGGCAAGAACATCCCGTTCGTAGAGGTTATGCGGCATGGACAGGTTATACACTCAGAGAAGGCCAGGTTTCCAGTGTGTGCCAGCGGTGGCGGGCGACGTCGGATCGCGTCACTGGCGGTTGGAGCCGGTGCGCGCGCGGGTGCGTGCGGCGGGGAGCGTGGTGTCGTGGTTCGAACGCTGGTGCGGCCTTGCCACAGTGCGTGCCCATCGACAGGGCCTTGCTCGGCCGCCAGTAAGTGCGTCCGTGGGTCTGCTTCCGATGTGCTTACCCTGGGGCACGATTCCGCATCGTGCGAAGCAATGTCGACGATTCTAACCATGGATCGATAGGCTAGCCTCACCGTCATAGCCGGGCTTGATCCGGCAACCCACCCCTGCCGCTGAAGCGCAGGTTGCCAGGTCAAGCCCGGCAATGACGATGAGGCGTGTACTCGGTCGCACAACTTTGGTTCGAACCCGCATCCCCAAACCCGACTGCCCATCCGCGCATCTCGTGCTAAGGTCCGGGGAATCGCACTATCGTGGAGGAAACCATGGATCCCCTGACCCCGCTCGATTTTGTCAGAGACCGCAATCTGGCTCTTGAACTGGTCCGCGTGACCGAGGCGGCGGCTCTTGCCGCTTCCCGCTGGATCGGTCTCGGCAAGAAAAACGATGCCGATGGCGCCGCGGTGGAGGCCATGCGCAAGGCGTTCGATTCGGTGCAGATCAATGGCACCGTGGTGATCGGCGAGGGCGAAATGGACGAAGCCCCCATGCTGTTCATCGGTGAAAAGGTGGGGGCCGGCGGGCCGGAGATGGATATCGCCGTGGATCCGCTGGAAGGCACCACGTTAACGGCCAAGGGGGGCCCGAGCGCGATTGCGACGGTGGCGTTGGCGGAGCGTGGGAATTTTTTGCATGCGCCTGATATCTATATGGATAAGATCGCTGTCGGCGGCGGGTTGCCGGACAATCTGATCGACCTGGATGCGTCGGTAGCCGCCAATCTGCGGAACCTGGCGCAGGCCAAGAAATGCGATATCTCCGATCTGGTGGCCTGCATCCTGGATCGCGATCGCCACAAGGAACTGATCGCCAAGACTCGGGAGGCCGGCGCCCGGATCATGCTGATCAGCGATGGCGATGTGGCCGGGGTGATCGCGACGACCATGCCCGAGTCGTTGATCGACATTTATCTGGGCTCGGGCGGTGCCCCTGAAGGCGTCCTGGCGGCCGCGGCCCTGCGCTGCGTGGGCGGGCAGATGCAGGGGCGGCTGATGTTCGAGAACGACGAGCAGATCGAGCGCACCCGGTCCATGGGCCACGCCGATCCGAAGCGGGTGTTTTCGTGTGAGGAAATGGCCAAGGGCGATGTCATGTTCTCGGCGACCGGCGTCACGTCCGGCCCTATGTTGCGCGGTATCAAGCGCTTCGGCCAAGGGGCGATCACCCATTCGGTGGTGATGCGAAGCCGCTCCGGCACGGTTCGCTATATCGAAGGGCACCACAATTTCGCGATGAAGACATGGACTCCGAGCTAGGGGACCCCAAGCTAGGGGACGCCGAGCTAGGGGACGCCGAACTAAGGGGCCTCGAGCCAGGGGCCTCTAAGCCTGGAGGCCCTGACGCCGGGGTGCGTCGTTGACCGAACCGGTGGTGGATGTTGGTCCTGGCGTTTCCCCTGGTGCCGCCGTGGGCGCTGGCGTGGGCGCTGTCCCCGAGGCTGCCCTGGGGGTTACCCGCAGCCTGAGCGGACGGCGATGGCTTTGGCGGGCCGGAGAGGACCGCATCGCGTTCGGTATTGCCCAGCGTCTGGGCGTGCCGGAAATCGTCGGGCGCCTGCTGGCCGCGCGGGATATCGGGATGGACGCGGCGGGCGACTTCCTGGAGCCGACGTTGCGCGCGCTGCTGCCCGATCCGTCGTTGCTGATCGACATGGACGTTGCCGCCGACCGCCTGGCTCGGGCCGCGCGCCAGGGCGAGACCATCGCGGTGTTCGGCGATTATGACGTCGATGGCGCGTGCAGCGCGGCGCTGATGGTCACCCTGATGCGCGGGCTTGGGTGCACCGCGCATCATTATGTGCCGGACCGCTTGAAGGAGGGGTATGGGCCGAATGCGGCGGCTCTGACCGGACTCGCCGCGAAGGGGGCCGGCCTGATCATCTGCGTCGATTGCGGCACGGCCGCGGCCGATGCGCTGTCGACGGTGGCCGGCCGAGCCGACGTGATCGTGCTGGATCACCATAAGGCGGACGGGCCGCCGCCGGCGATCCTGGCGACGGTCAATCCCAATCGGCTGGATGATGTGTCCGGCCTGAATACGCTGTGCGCCGCCGGGGTCGCGTTCCTGACCGCGGTTGCCACCGTGCGGACCTTGCGACGGGGTGGGTATTTCACCAACCGGCCCGAACCCGATCTGATCGGATTGCTGGATCTGGTGGCACTGGCCACCGTCTGCGACGTAATGCCGCTGACCGGGGTCAACCGCGCCCTGGTTTGCCAGGGTTTGAAGGTGATGGGGCGGCGCGGCCGGCCGGGGATCGCGGCGCTGCTGGACGTCACCCAGCAACGCGAAAAACTCTCCGCCTTCACCTGCGGTTTCGCGCTCGGCCCCCGCATCAACGCCGCTGGCCGGATCAGCGAGGCCGATCTCGGCCTGCGGCTGCTGCTGACCGACGACTGGGTCGACGCCATGGCGCTGGCGGAGCGGTTGGACAGCGTCAACCGCCAGCGCCAGGAGGTGGAGGCGGGGATGCTAGAAGCCGCGTTGTATCAGGCCGAGCAGCAGGTTGCCGCCGGTCACGCGGCCCTGGTGGTGGTGGGGGCAGACTGGCATCCCGGCGTGGTGGGAATCGTCGCCGGCCGCATCAAGGAGCGCTTCAACCGCCCCGCCTGTGTTGCCGGTGTGACGGGCGGCATGGCCAAAGGCTCTGGCCGCTCGGTTCCGGGGATCGATCTGGGGGCAGCGGTCATCGCGGCGCGTCAGGCGGGCATACTGACGACCGGGGGCGGCCATCCGATGGCGGCGGGGTTCTCTCTGCCCGAGGGGAAGGTCGAAGCGTTCTGGGCCTTCCTGAATGACCGTCTGGCCGCGGCGGCAGCGTTGCCGAGCGCGGCGGATCTGCGGGTAGAGGGGGCGTTGACGGTCCCCGGTGCGACGACCGAGGTCGCTCGGCAACTGGAGCGCCTGGCCCCTTTCGGCGCGGGTAACGAGGAGCCGACCCTGGTCCTGCAACGCGCCCGAGTCGTTCGCGCAGACCGGGTTGGGCGGGAGTCGATGACCATCCGTGCGTTCGTGGAAGGGGAGGGGGGAGGGCCTCGGCTGAAGGCCATGCTGTTCCGGGCTCGGGAGGGCGCTTTGGCGGAAACCCTGCTTAATCGTGAAGGTCTGCCCCTGCATCTGGCCGGTCATCTGCGTGCCGAGGAATGGAATGGGTCGATCAGCGCGAGTTTCATCATCTCGGACGCGGCTGTTGTTGGATGAGTGACTTGACCGGGGGGATGCGGTCCGCTACCCACCGCCGGCCTTAGGGGCGTCCGCGGATTGGGATGCTGCTTTGGGTCGGTCTGTCCCGTTCGTCTAGTGGCCTAGGACACCAGCCTTTCACGTTGGTAACACGGGTTCGAACCCCGTACGGGACGCCAAGGAAATCAATGGTCTAGAGGTTGATATCCCGGCCGACCTAGGTTCATACGGCAAATATACGGCATAGGCTGAACGCCAATCACCATGCCCACCGGTGTCATCCTCTTGGGCCAGGTCGCGCAACGCCTCCCCCATCTCGACGTTGATTGTGGTCGCTGCGAGCGCCACGGCCGCCTGAGCCTCGACCGGTTGCTGGCCGAACACGGCCCCGACATGCCCATGCCTGCGGTCGGCCGCATCCTGGCTGCTGACTGTCCGCGCATGATCGAGCAGCGCGGCTTCGACGTGTGCGGCGTGCGGTTCCCGGGATTGGTGGCGGTGTTCAAATAGCAGGACGCGCTTAATCCTCCCCAGGGTCGCGATTACGTGATGACAACGCGACGCGTAGCTTCTACCGTCCCCTGAGCAACACATTAACGTTGCGCCAACCCAACCTCAAATAGCCGGCCTTGCGTTAGGCCGGCTTTTTTGTGTCGGGGAGAAGCCCTTTCCGGTTCCGGCGATCAAATGCCATGCTACGGGACGAGGCGGGGACAATTGATGGCCGAAAACTCACATGCTGATAGGTTGGACTGGCCTGCCTCCGCCGCCGAGGCCCTTGCGGCGCCGCCAGAGCAATACCCAGGAGCCTTTGTGCGCTTTGAGTGCCGGTGCGGCGGGCGGGTCGAGACCGCATGGGTCGGACTGGCCATGAAGTTTGGCGCCGCGGCAACGATAGGGGAACTTGTCCGACGATATCGGTGCCAGTGGTGCCGGCAGGCGCCGTCGCTTGCGCTGATGATGGAGCGGTCGATGGAGCGTATTCAGGTGGTCCAAGATGGCCAGCGCCGGCCGGTGGTTCTCATCTCGGACGCGACCGATGGACGGTGAGGGCCGACACCGGCATATTGTGACATCGCATCGCATCCGACCGTTGGGGCGGTGCTGGGGAGGCGGATATGGCAACGGGCACAGTGAAGTGGTTCAATTCGACCAAAGGCTATGGGTTCGTCCAGCCGGATGACGGGTCCAAGGATGTGTTCGTGCACATTTCCGCCGTTCAAGCCGCTGGGATGCACACCCTAGACGAAGGCCAGAAAATCCGCTTCGAGGTCGTGGCCGGTAAGGGCGGCAAATCCTCCGCAGAGAACCTTCAAGCTGGGTGATCAGCGCCCGTGGGAGAGACCGAAGGCGCCGAACTGGAACTTCCCATCGAATGGACGGCGATTGCCACTCGTCCGCGTGATCCAGAGCACAGCAGCTTGCTGACCTGGTCCCGGTCGCCTGGTGCGCCATTTGGTCTCCAGGAGGCGCGGGACCTGGTGGAAAGGCATGTGTTGGTGATGGCGAGTCGGCACATGCCAGACCGAATTGAACTTGTTGTGCGTGCGCGCCGGGAGGGTCCGTCTCCTGGTGGATAGGCGACTGGGGGGCGTTCGGGGAAAGCCGCTACGGGGAGAGGAAGGCGATTGTTGAGGCTGAGGGGTGGGACGGGCCATCCTACCAGACATGCCGGAATGCTGCGACCATCTGTGCCACGTTCGGACTGTCCCGCCGGCGGGACAATCTTTCGTTCAAACACCACGCCGAGGTCGCCGCCCTCCCCCCAGCCGATGCCGATGCCCTACTGGACTGGGTGTAATCCACATCACACCCTGCGTGTGAAGTCCGTCATATAAATGAGTCTCACGGGAGAAGGCCAGTCCGGCAACCCGTTAGGACCGATGCTATGGTGAAAGCCACTCGTCCAATAGACCTGCCGCTCATCAATGAACCGGAATGGCCAGCCCACGATAGTCTGCGAGCCGCAAAGGGCATCATCATCTCCGCCCTGGTGGGCACCCTATTTTGGGTCATTGTCGGCACTGCGATCTGGCGGTTATTTTTTGCATAGAGTGCAAACAGGGCTGACGACGCGATGATGGACCAAACAAGCGACGGGATAACCACCGGCAGGTCCAGATACACCCGCCGCTTGTCCGATAAGATCGTGATCGCGTTCCATCAAGCCTGTGACGAAGGCGATTATGAAGTCGCGGCGCAATTGCTGGAGGTCCTCGAAACCATAGCGCGGCGGCAGGCCGATGGTATTGATCGCCGGGCACGGGACAGTCTGATCGCTGCCCATGAGAGGCTATGGGCGCTCCGACATCCAGACCCCTACGATTGAACCGCCACCGGCCCTGAGTTGATCCACTCTCGCCAGCGAGGCGCCGATACCGATCCGCCCACTCCGGGACCGTGATCCGGGGCGGGGGCGTTAGGCCACGGCGCCAGGCGGTTAGTAGGCGGTCACCCGCTCCTGGTAGCGAAATCTGCTTCTGGCTCGCCACGGTCCGCCAATTCGCTATGAACCAACCGCACCAGCGCCGCCGTTATGCGATCCGCCGGCAGGTCCAGTTCGGCCGCCAACTCGGGACCAACCCGCGCCGGCCAGTTCATCCAGTGATCCCGCTCAGATCGCGCCGCATCGAAGAACAGCCGCTCGGCTGCCTCGGTTTCCATCAGCGTTCCGGCTTTGGTTTGCAGTTCCAGGGCGCGGATGCCGGCAAGGGCGTTTTCTTTGATCTTCTCCGCCGTCGATCGCTCCCCGAATTTTCCGCTGAGGAGTCCGGTCAGGAACGCCGCCATGGTGTCGGGGTCCGCCTCGGCGCCGGGTATCGGCACTGGCAGGTCAACAGCCTCGGCATCGTCCGCCAGGCCACGGAACCGCCCCAGCCCGGCGTCGCGAAGCCGCGTCTCCGACTCCTGCACATCGACGTTGGTGCCACGCATGACGATCCGGCCCTGATGTTTCCACGCCGTCACCGTCTTGCGTGAAACCCCATGCAGCCGGGCAAAGTCCGCTTGGTTCATGGCAACACCCTCAAAGCCTTGGCCATCTTCAACATCAACGCGGCCGCGCGATTGCTGACCGACAGATAGGGATTGTCGATCGGCAGACCGGTGCGAGGCGCCGATACCTGGATTCCATGTTCCGCGACGTGGTCCTCAGCCTCGCGCCACCGAGCATAGTTGATCGCGTAGGCTTCCAGCGTCCCGAGGATCGCCGCATCGAGGTCTCCGCGTTCGACCAGGACAGCAGCCACGCGCGCCCATTCCTCGGCCGCCAGGCCGGTGATGTGCTCGGGTGCGGGAGGGACGACGGGGCCGCGCCGACCAGGTCGGGGCAATTCGACAACTCGGCTCATTTCGGCACCCACCAGTTTCTCCGGGCGTTCAGGCCCGCCGCCCACTCCGGCAGCGTCGGCGCACCACCAACTTGCAGCAGGTCCCGGGCCGTTGCGTTCGTCGCCTGATCGACTGCCAGAGCCGGCCCCCGCTCCCACAGCTCCGCCATCATACCGTTGACGACATCGAAGGCGCCGTCCGCGTCCGACACGTCGAATTGCTCGAAACGGGGGTTCATGTTCAGATTCATTGACCCACGGATCGTCACGCGCCACCCGCACTCGGTCGCGATCGTGACAATCTTGGCGTGGGTTTTCGTGACCCGGATGCAGTCCGCCCCAAACCGGCCTTGCAGGTCCGACAGCAACGCCGACTCGCGCCGCGCGCCCGAGTAATCCAGCACCAAGCGGAACGAACGGATGCGCCGGTCGGTCATGAACGCAGTGACACATTGGACTTCATAATCGGCGATCGCCCAGGTCCACAGCCCAACATCCGCTGGCCCGGTCTTTTCCAGCACCGCCGCCGCCAGGTCGATCATGGAAAATTGCCCCTTCGTCAGACCGAAAACGTGCCCGCCGGGTTCCAAAGACGCCAGGGCGGCCCGCGCAGAGTCCAGGCAAACCGATGCCCGCTCGCCACGCAGACGCCGCACGCGGGCCGCCGACGGCGACAGTAGGGCGTCAGGCGCTATGCCGAGGTCGCGGCGGGACTTCTGGGTTTGCACTGCCTCATCAACCCTCGTGGATTCCGTGTTACGGGGTTTCAGACCCCTTGGCTGGTGTTTCATCGAGGCTGGATGCCAACCCCCCCATGTCCGCTCTGGAAGGACCCACGAGCCTGCATAGGTCGCGACCGGGGAGGGGGAAAGGAACAAAAGCCTCCCCGGTCGCTGGCGGGGACTATCACCTCCCGCGTTCATTGCCTCGCACGGGATCAGCGCGTCATCCCACCGCGAACGACCGCAACACGGCCGAGGGCTTCGGCCCTGCGATACGCGGCGAACGAGGCAAAATTGTCCAGAAATTCAGCCCGGATCGCCGGCCCGCTGGCCCACTCGGCCGCGATCTTCTGGTCTTCGATCGAGCCTTGGGGGGATGTTGGGGTTGAAGTCGTCATGGTCAGGTTCCTTGCGTTGAAAGTCCGAGCCGGCACCCCGCCGGCTGCTATTGAGACGGCATCCCGGAGGCTGCCCAATTGGTCTGCCATCCCGGCAGCTACGGCAGCCGCGCCGACCTCGACGCCACCCTTGCCGAATCGTTCAAGGACCGCCGCCGAAGTGGTGGAGCGGTTGCGCGCGACGCGGTCGACGAAGACCTGCGCCATGGCGTCAAGCTGGCGCTGCACCTCGGAGCGGCCCGCGTCGGATGCGGGGTCGAGGCCCTTGTTTGGCGATTGGTTGGAAATGATTTCAGTGACGGTCGCACCGGTCGGGGGCGCCTGGCGGATGTAGCGCGCAACGAGGCCGATGGACCC
>CAMBXJ010000126.1 GCA_945871455.1 Asaia bogorensis | reverse complement strand
CGTTCATGGTTGCCCCACCGGCTCCCTCTTCTCGGTTCGGCCATCCGCACGGGATGCGCCGAACCGCGTTGGATCACTATGACCGCGCGCCCATCCAAGCGGGGAGGGGCGCTTCCGTTCGCTATTCCGCGGCCTGGCGGGCCGGTTCGCGCACCATTTCCAGGCCGGTGCCCTTGATCGAGGTGCGCCGCAGATCCCGCGGTTCCTTCAGATCGGCGAAGGGGCGAGCGCGGTGCATGACCGTCCGATTGTCCCACATCACCATGTCATGGACCCGCCACTGATGCGCATGGACGAATTGCGGCTGGGTGGCATGTTCGGCCAGATCGCGGATGAAGGCGCGCGCTTCCGGCACCGGCCAGCCAACGATCCCGCCGATATGGGACGACAGATACAGCGACTTGCGGCCGTTAACCGGGTCGGTCACCACCAGCTTGTGCTGGACGGGCCGTAGCTTGTCCGCGTTCTCATCGCTTTTCACCGCGAAGCCGATCTGCTCGCGGGAGAAGACGATCGAGTGTTCGCACACCAGAGTCTCGACGTCGGCCTTCATGCTCGGCGACAGCGCCTCATAGGCCGCGCGCATATCCGCGAATTCGGTGTTGCCGCCCTTGCTGGGGACGACCCGCGCATGCAGCAGGGTATAACCGGCGCCAATCGCGCGGAACGAGGCATCCGAATGCCACAGCCGGTTCGCCAGCGCATACATCCGGCGCGCATCGTCGCGTTCCCGCAGCTTGTTGGTATTGCCGGCGAGGTTGGAAATGTCACCCAGTTCCAGCTTCTGGAAGCGGCGGTCTTCCGGCTTGGCCATCTGCCCGGCCAGGGTCACTTCCAGTTCGCCGAAATTGGCGCTGAACACGCATTGCTGGTCGTCGGTCAACGGTTGGTCACGGAACACCAGAACGGCGTGTTCGTGCATGCCGGCCTCGATCGCGTCGGCCTGGTCGCGAGACAGGGGTTGGCAGATATCGACCCCGGTGACCTCACCGACGAAGGTCGGGTGGACTCGGCGGATGTTGATGGTCATGGCACGTCATCTCCTTGAGCGTCGTTTCTTTTCAGGCGGCTTCCCGTATTTGCTCGGTGGTTGGCCCATCGCCGCGCACGGTGGACCGGCGCATGTCGCGGATGTCTTTCAGATCGTTGTAGCGGCGGGCGCGGTGCATCGTGGTGCGGTTGTCCCAGATCACCAGATCCCAGGGATTCCATTGATGCGCGTGGACGAATTGCGGCTGGGTCGCATGCTCCGTCAGGTCGCGGATGAACGCGCGCGCCTCGGGCACCGGCCAGCCGACAATGCCGCCGATATGGGCGGACAGGTACAGCGATTTCCGCGCCGTCACCGGATGCGTCCGCACCAGCCGATGGCGCACCGGGCGCAGCTTGTCCTGGTTCTCCTGCCCGTAATCGGCCTTCTCGAACCCGATGATTTCCCGCGAATAGGCGTTGGAGTGCTCGGTGATCAGGTCTTCGATCTCGGCCTTCGTCGTCGCGTCCAGCGCATCATAGGCGGCGCGCATATCGGCGAATTCGGTGTTGCCGCCTTTCGGGGGCACGATCCGGGCCGACAGCAGGGAGTATTTCGCCGGGATCGCCCGGAAGGACGCATCGGAGTGCCACAACTGGTTGCCCAGATTGTTCAGCCGCTTCTTGTCGTCCGCGGTGCGCATGCGGTTGTGTTGATCGAGGTTGGAGATATCCGCCATCTCCAGTTTCAGCCGCCGGTCTTCCGGCTTGCTCATTTCCCCACCGGAGGAAACTTCCAGTTCTCCGAAATTGCGGGTGAAATCCAGTTGCTGGTCATCTTCGAATCGCTGATCGTGAAAGACCAGGACCGCATATTTGTCCATGCCGACGTCGATTGCGGCGACATCGGCGGCGGTCAGCTTGCGGGTCAGGTCGATGCCCGCAACCTCCCCCACAAAACCGGGCCGCAGCGGCGTGATACTGATGCTCATGGCGCGATCCTTGCCGGCGTCAATCCGCGATACCGATCAGTATAGCGACGGACCGGGGCCACTTGCCAATCCCTTCGTTCCCGGCCCTTCGTGCCCCAGCCCTTCGTACCACGCGCTTCGTGCCAAGCACCCGCGATACGGATCACGTCGGCGCGGCGTAGCGCGGGTCCTTGTAGTCGATGATCTGGACCTCATCCGTCCGGGTGTCCACGACGGCACAACTCAGTTGCCGGTCGTTGCGGCTGTCGCGGGCATCTCCGGCCGAACCGGGGTTGATGACGGTGACATGTTTCACCCGACGGACCAGTTGCGCGTGCGTATGCCCGTACAGCACGAAGTCCGCGTCGGCGTCGGCGAACTGCTCCAGCTTGGCGCTGTGCGGATACACATACTCCCCGCGTGGATCCCAGGGCGTGGAGTGGAGCAGGAAGAACCGCTTCCCGCCCAAGGTCACCCGTTGCCGTTGCGGCTGGTCCCCCAGAAACCCCATCAGCGAATGGTCGATCCAGTCCCGCTCCCGGGCGCGGGAACCGGCCGAGGAGAAGAACACCTCCTCATGATTGCCGTGGATAATATGGGCCTTGCGTTCCTTCAGCAGGGCGACGACCTCATTGGAGAACTGATATTCGTAGATGCTGTCGCCCAGGCACAGCAGTTCATCGATGGGGCCCATGACATCGAGCGCGTCGGTCAGCCCTCTGATGTTGGAGTGGATGTCCGACACGATACCAACTTTCACGCGATGCTCCCGCAATCGATAGGGTGGCCGGCCTGGATCCGCGGCAACGGGGCACAAGATGTCGGGATGCGGTTCGCCGCCAAGGCGAGCATCCTCGAACAACTCCGTTGGTCGCGGCACAAAGGCCCTTTCCATCGTAGCAGTGCCACGGGAGAGCCGTCGAGTTTCGCCTTGTGGAGCCGGTCGGGCCGCTTACCCGCGCGCGCGCATCAGTCGCGCCTTGTCACGCTGCCAGTCGCGCGCGGCAATGGCGGCGCGCTTGTCCTGCTTCTTGCGGCCCTCGCCGACGCCCAACAGCACCTTCGCGCGCCCCTGCTCGTTGAAATGCACCTGCAAGGGCACCAACGTGGCGCCCTGGCGCGCAACGGCCCCCAGCAGCGAGTCGATCTGCTTCTTCTTCAGCAGCAGCTTCCGCGGCGCTCGCGGTTCGAACCGGGACAGCACCCCGCCCTGATATTCCGGGATATAGACGTTGAACAGCCACATCTCGCCGTCCCGCTCGCCGGCCCAGGCGTCGGTCAAGGTGGCGCGACCAAGGCGCAAGGATTTCACCTCGGGCCCTTTCAGGACGATGCCGGCCTCGACCGTCTCTTTGATCGTGTAGTCGAACCGCGCCTTGCGGTTCTGCGCCGCGATGCCGTGCGAGATCAGACCCTTCTTGGGTTTTGCTTCAGCCATTGCGTGCAGATGGGAGGTCCGTCACGAAACCGCCATGGGTCCGTGACGGATTGGTCCCGATGCTCCTAATTCAGCAGTCCGACCGCTGTCATCGCCGCGCGCACACGCTCCCGCGTCGGGCCCATCAGCGGGGCCAGCGGCAGACGGCAGCGCTCGGTCCCCTTGCCCATCAGGGACGCGGCGAATTTCACCGGGCCGGGGCTGGTTTCAGAAAACAGCGCGTCGTGCAGCGGCACCAGCCGGTTCTGGATCGCCATGGCGTCCTTCAACCGGCCTTCGGCCCACGCCGTCTGCATTTCACTGCACAGGCGCGGCGCCACATTGGCGGTCACGCTGATGCAGCCCACACCACCGGCGGCGTTGAAGGACAGCGCCGTGTGGTCTTCCCCCGACAACTGGCAGAAATCATCCCCGCAGGCGATGCGGGTGTGCAGCGGGCGGACCAGATTGGCGGTCGCGTCCTTCACGCCGACGATGTTCTTGTGCTTGGCGAGGCGCGCCATGGTCTCGACCGACATGTCGACAACGCTACGAGGGGGGATGTTGTAGATGATGATCGGCAGATCGACGGAATCGGCAATCGCCGAGAAGTGCAGGAACATCCCTTCCTGTGTCGGCTTGTTGTAATATGGCGTCACGATCAGCGCGGCATCGGCGCCGGCTTCCTTGGCGTGACGGGTGAGCGCAATGGCTTCTTCGGTGCTGTTCGATCCAGCTCCGGCGATCACGGGCACCCGGCCTTTCGCGACCTCGACTGCGATCTCGACCACGCGCCTGTGTTCATCGTGTGACAGTGTCGGGCTTTCCCCGGTGGTGCCGACGGGCACAACGCCGTGGGTGCCTTCCTTGATCTGCCAATCCACGAACGCCGCATAGGCTTTCTCGTCGACCGACCCGTCTTCACGCATGGGGGTGATCAACGCGACGAGCGATCCCTTGAACATATTCCTCTCCTGAACTCGACAGAATTGGCTTGTTCCCCACCAAACTGGGGTGCCAAGCGGCGCACGGTAGGCCCGCGACGGGTGCATCGCAAGGCCGGTTCGCCGCAAAAAACGCCGGGCCCGACCGACGCCGGTCAAATCCGGACACATCGGCGATGCCGATCAGCGAAAAATGCTCTAAGATGAACGCATGCGTGATTCGAGCCGTTTCATCCTCGGGATTTCCGCTCTTTGCGTGGCCGGCGGGACCGCCCTGGCGCAGGGGCCGCGCGAGTTCGGCAACAACCCATCTGGCCGCCCCTCAGGCACCCCCCCGGGCAACACCCCAGCCAACAATCCCGGAAAAAGCCCCGGCAATAACCCGATCCCCGCCATTCGGGCCGATCGATGGGCGGAGGCGGCGGACGCCGCCGCCCGTCTCGCCGACCCGGTTCCTCAGAAGCTCGTCCAGTATTACCGCCTGCTGGCCCCCGGCGCGGCGACCGCGACGGAAATCGCCGATTTCATGCGGGCCAACCCGGACTGGCCGTCCCAGGCCCAACTCGCCCGTCGCCGCCAGGACGCGCTGGCGAACGAACCGGACAACACCGTCGTCCTGGCACAATGCGGCGACGCCTCGGTCGTCCAGGCCGCCGCCCTTCTGCGCTGCGCCGACGCCCGGGCCTCTGTCGGCCAGACCGAAGAGGCCCGGGAAACGGCGCGCCGAGCATGGGTGGGTGCAATAGGGGATAGCGGGACAGAGGCGGCGTTTCAGCGCGGTTGGGCCGGGCTGCCGACCCCTGACGACGAATGGGCGCGGTTTCAGCGGCTCGCCTGGCGCGACCAGGCCGCCGCGAGCCGTCAGATCACCCGACTCGATCCCGCCCGCCGCCAGGCAGCGGATGTCCGGATGGCGCTGAAGCGGGACGATCCGGCGGTCGATACCCAATACCAAAGCCTGCCAGCCCGCCAGCGCGACGATCCGGGCATGATGCTGGATCGCGCCCGCAATCTGAGGCGCACCAACCGCTCGGCCGAGGCGGTGGCGCTATGGACCCAGGCCGGAATCGCCGCGCAACGGGCCGCGCCGCAGTATCTGAACGATTTCTGGTCGGAACGGCACCAGTTGGTCCGGAAAATTCTGCGGCAGGGCGATCGCGCCGGCGCCTATGCCGTCGCCGCGGAGCATGGCCAGACCGCGGCCGAAACCCTGACCGATGCGGAATTCCTGGCCGGTTTCATCGCATTGCGCCAGTTGAACGACCCCGCCCGCGCCACTCGCCACTTCCGCGCCCTGGCAGAGGCATCCAAGGCCGCCATCACGCAGGGGCGTGCGCATTATTGGTTGGGCAGGGCTGCTGCGGCGGCGGGACGCGATCCGACGGAGGATTATCGGCGGTCGGCGGTATGGGCGAACACATTCTATGGCCAGATGGCGGGTTTGGCCTTGGGGGAGGACGCCGTCGCGCTGTCCAACCGCGTGCGAGCGATGCGCGATCCGGAATGGACTCATGACGTAGCGACCGCTTTCACGGGCCACGAAGTGGTGCGTGCCGCGGCGTGGCTGGTCGCCTGGGGCGATCCTGTCCGCGCGCGTCCGTTCCTGCTGCGCATGGATGAGATCGCTCCGATCACCGCCGAACGCGCGTTGAATGCCAATCTCGCGCTGCGGGTCGGATTGCCCGACATGGCCGTCTTCATCGCTCGGCGCGTGGGGCGGGATGGCAGTGCGCTGCCGCAAGCCGGTTGGCCGATCCCGTATCAGCCGCCGGCGGATTTCGATGCCTCGGTGGCGCTGGGGATTATGCGTCAGGAGAGCAGTTTCGACATCGGCGCAGTCAGTTCGGCTGGCGCGCGAGGGCTGATGCAATTGATGCCGCTCACCGCCCGCGATGTTGCCAGGCAGTTGGGGATCCCAACCTCGCTGCCCGTTCTGACGTCCGATCCGGATCACAACATGCGGCTGGGCACGACCTATATCCGCGACATGCTGGCACGGTTCGGGGGCAGCCTGCCCATGGCGGTTGCCGCCTACAATGCCGGGCCGCATCGGGTCGATCAGTGGCTGGGCGATATCGGCGATCCCCGGTCCAGCACCGCGCCGCTCGACATGATCGACTGGATCGAGCTGATCCCTTTCAACGAAACCCGCAACTACGTGCAGCGCGTGCTGGAAAACATCGTCATCTACCGCGCCCGTCGGAACGAGGACACGCCGACCCTGCTGGCGCAATGGGTGAGATAACCCGTCACGTTTCCGCCTGGGACGGTCTGCCGCTGCTGGTCAGGGAGTGGCACGACGGCGACCGACTGGCGCCGCTGCTGTGCCTTCCCGGTTTGGTTCGGACGGGGGGCGACTTCGCCGCCCTGGCGCCGTTGGTCGGAACCGGCCGACGGGTGGTCGCCATCGACTACGCGGGTCGCGGCGGGTCGGGTCGAGCGGCGAAAGTGGAACGCTACGCCCCCGAGGCATGCGTGCGGGATGTGCTCGATGCATGCGCCGCGCTGCACCTGCACGGGGTTGTCGTGATCGGCACCAGTTTTGGCGGCTTGCTCGCCTGCGCGCTTGCCGCGGCGCGGCCCGGGCTTCTCCGAGCCGTGGTGATCAACGATGTGGGGCCGGAGGTCGGTACCGCCGGGGCCGATTTCGTGCGGACATTCGTCGGCCAGGACCCGGCCCTGGAAACGCTCGATGCGTGCGTCAAATTTCTTCGCGCTCGGCTTCCCCCGTTGTCGCTGACGACCGACGCGGAATGGCGGGCAATGGCGACGCTCACCTATGCGCCTGGTCCGGATGGCCGGTTTCATCCGCTATGGGACACCAGAATCGCGCAATTGCTGACCAAGCCGGCACCCGATTTATGGCCGCTGTTCGGGGCCGTGAACCATCTGCCGCTGCTTCTGGCCTGGGGGGAGGTCAGCACCATCCTCCTGCCCGAAACGGTCGCCCGGATGCGCGCCGCTCGGCCTGACATGGACATCGTTTCGCTGCCCGGGATCGGCCATGCCCCGACCCTGACGGAACCGGATGCCGTCGCCGCCATCCGGCGGTTTCTGGACCGCGTTGGGTGAGGTTCGCCCGCCTTCTCGCCTCTGGGTTCGGCGTCGGATATGCGCCGTTCGCGCCGGGAACGGTTGCCTCGCTGGCCGCGCTGGTGGTTGGCGTGGCGATGCTGCTGGTCTCCCCGATCCTGTTGGGTATCGCCAGTCTGGTGGTCTCGATCGGCGGCATCTGGGTGGTGCGGCGGGCGCGGGTGGATGGCGATCCCGGCTGGGTGGTGATTGACGAGTTCGCCGGCCAATGGATCGCTCTGCTGGGCATTGGCAGCGTGGCGCCCGTCGAGTTGCTGGCGGCCTTTCTGTTGTTTCGCGCGCTGGACATCTGGAAGCCCGGGCCGGTTGGATGGGCCGATCGGCGGCATGGCGCGATCGGCCTGATGCTGGACGACGTTATCGCGGGGTTGATCGCGGCGGTGGTGCTTTACTTCCTGCGACCGGTTTGGCCGCGGATGGTTTGGTCGGCGGTGCCATGGTGATCGTGGTTGCGGCCATGCGGCTGTTGCCGTTGTTCGTTGTGGGTCTGATGCTTGTGCTTCCGATGGGCGCGCACGCGGCGTCCTTGCCGGCGGTCGAGGCGACGGCCGGCATGGTGGTCTCCGCGCAGCGCCTGGCCGCGGAAGTCGGGATCGAGATGTTGCGCAAGGGTGGCAACGCCATCGATGCCGCCGTGGCCACGGGCTACGCGGAGGCGGTGACCAATCCCTGTTGCGGCAATATCGGCGGCGGCGGGTTCCTGACCGCGCATCTGGCGGATGGACGGTCGGTCTTCATCAATTTCCGCGAGACCGCGCCGGCGGCGGCCAGCGCCGACATGTATCTCGATGCCTCGGGTCAGGTTATCGCGGGTAGCTCCCTGAATGGCTGGAAGGCGGCCGGAGTCCCGGGCACGGTGGCCGGGCTGGATATGGCGCTGACCCGATACGGCACCCTGGATCGCGCAACGGTGATGGCGCCCGCCATTCGTCTGGCGCGGGACGGGTTCATCCTGGGCCGGGGCGACACCGACATCATGGCCAGAGGCGCCCACCGGTTGCGCGCGCAGCCCATCGTGGCGCGGATTTTCCTGCGCCCGGATGGCACGCCGTTCCAGCCCGGCGACAGGTTGGCCCAAACGGATCTGGCGGCGACCTTGCAGGCGATTGCCGATCATGGGCCGGACGCGTTCTATCGCGGGGCGATTCCCGATAAGGTCGAAGCCGCATCTCGTGCTGGCGGTGGCCTGCTGACCGCGGCCGATTTCGCATCCTACCGCGCCGTGGAAACCGCACCGCTGCGGTGTGGCTATCGTGGTTACACGATCCTGTCCGCGCCGCCGCCTTCATCCGGTGGCGTGACATTGTGCCAGATTCTGCAAATTCTAGAGGGCTACGATCTGGCGGCGGCGGGGCATCACTCGGCCCAGACAGCGCGGTTGATGATCGAGGCGATGCGGCACGCCTATCTGGACCGCAACACCCATCTGGGGGACCCGGCGTTCGTCGCCAATCCCGTGGAACGGCTGTTGTCGCCCGCGTATGCCTCGGCGATCCGTGCCGAGATCGGGGTCGGTGCCACGCCGTCCGCGTCGCTGCGCCCGGGCGTGGCGCCGCATGAAAAGCCCGAAACCACGCATTACTCGGTGATGGATTCGCAGGGGAACGCGGTCGCGGTTACCTACACGATCAACGGTCTGTTCGGGGCGGGCGTGATCGCCGACGACACGGGGTTTCTGCTGAACAATCAGATGGACGACTTCACCGTCAAGATTGGCGTGCCGAACCTGTTCGGGCTGGTCCAGGGGAAGGCCAATGCGATCGCCCCGGGCAAACGGCCGTTGTCGTCCATGAACCCGACGATCGTGCTGCGAGACGGTCGGGTGTTCCTGGTGTTGGGCTCGCCCGGCGGGTCCCGGATCATCACGATCACGCTGCAAGTGATCCTGAACATGATCGATCATCGCATGACGCCGCAGGAGGCCGTGGACGCGCCACGTCTGCACCACCAGTGGCTGCCCGACCAGGTGTTCGCCGAACGCTTTGCGCTGTCGGCTGATACGAAGGAGCGGTTGGTGGCATTGGGCTATTCTATTGTCGAGCAGACTCCCTGGGGTGCTGCCGCGATGATCGCCGTGGGCGGTGAAGCCCCCGGCCATCGGGCGGAGTCGACGTCGGGGAATGACTCAACCGCGACAACCGGTATGCGGCGGGGCTTTCTATACGGCGCCAACGACCCCAGGCGGCCAGCCGGGGCGGCGATTGGGTTCGACGGCAATCGTCCGAGGCCGTAACACCATACGGAGAAAATTCCCCCCCCCTCCCCTTGCGGGAGGGGGCTGGGGGGAGGGGATTCCGGCAATATTCGTGGAGG
>CAMBXJ010000125.1 GCA_945871455.1 Asaia bogorensis | reverse complement strand
GTTGACAACACATTGGAAAGGCTCCGCCAACAAGCGCGGCAGTCCCAACCCCCCACCGCTCGGCCTAACCCCAATTCAGGCGGTCAGCCCAACAGCGGCGGCAATCCGCTGGGCAACGACACCGCCGCCCTGTCGGCCGCCCAACGCGGAGCGATCGGGGAGCATGTCCGGGCCTGTTGGACCAAGGATGCGGGCGCGCTGGACCTTGACAAGCAGCGCGTCCTGCTGACCGTTACCACCGATGCCGCCGGGACCGCGAGGCGGGCCGACGTCGCCGGCGAGGATATCGCCCGCCTGAGCGGTCCGCGCTTCCGGGCCTTCGCGGAACGCGCGATCCGGGCGGTGATGGATGTCCGATGCGCCAACCTGCCGCTGCCCGGTACCTTGATGGGACGCAACGCCGTGCTGACCTTCCGGTTCAGCCCATGATCGGGGCGCGGACGACATGCGCGGGCGACCTGTGGCGGAAACTTCTCCCCCTCCCCTTGCGGGAGGGGGCTGGGGGGAGGGGTTTCACGCAATGTACGTGGGATTTCACCCCTCCCCCCAACCCCCTCCCGCAAGGGGAGGGGGAGGATTTCCTCCAGCCCACGCCTGAAGCCGCGATGAAACCCAGGGGCGCCGCGCCATCGCGCCCCTTCCGCAATATTGTGCAACCAATACGAGTTCGGTTGCATCCGTATGATCAATCGGGGAAGAGAGCGCCATGATCCACATCCCGAACCCTGTCCTTCGCCGCCGCGACCTGATCGTCAGCGCCGCCAGTTCGGCCGCGTTGCTGGCCGCGCCGATCGCGGTTCATGCCCAGGCGCTGCCTCCCGCGGGCGGCGGTGCCCAGTCGGCGGTGATCGATGTCAGCCGAGCACGGGCGGAGCCGATTCCTATTGCGATTCCGGAGCTTGGGGGGACAGACGGTGCATCCGCCCAGCTCGGCCGCGATATTGCCGGTGTCATCAGCAACGACCTGGCTCGCAGCGGGCTGTTCCGTACGATCGCGCCCGGAAGCTTTGTGCAAGCCGGCCCCACCGGCAGTGGAGCGCCGAATTTCCAGAACTGGCGCGTGACCGGTGCGCAGGCGCTGGTGACCGGCCGGGTGGAAGCCCAGGGCGGCGGCAATGTCCGGGTCGAATTCCGCCTGTGGGATATTCTGCCGCAGACCCAGATCCAGGGCACTGCCTATACCACCACGCATGCGAACTGGCGCCGTATCGCCCATATCATGGCGGATGTGATCTATGAGCGGCTGCTGGGGGAAAAAGGCTATTTCGACACGCGCGTCGTCTATATCTCCTCGACCGGCCCCAAGGACCGGCGCACCAAGCGCCTGGCGATCATGGATCAGGACAGCGAGAACAACCGGTTCCTGACCGACGGGTCCTGGCTGGTGCTGACCCCGCGTTTCCATCCGTCCCGCGACGAAATCGCGTTCATGAGTTACGCGAACAACCGCCCACGGGTTTACCTGTTCAACCTGGGCAGCGGCAGACAGACGGTCCTTGGTGAGTTTTCCGGGATGACGTTCGCCCCCCGCTTCGCCCCCGATGGCGGCAGCGTGGTGATGGCGGTCGCGAATGGCGGCGGGTCCGATATCGTTGCGGTGGGTGTTGGCGGAGGCGGTGCGCGTCAGTTGACCAGTTCGGGGTCGATCGATGTCAGTCCGTGTTTCAGCCCGGACGGATCGCAGATCGCGTTCGCGTCCGACCGGGGCGGCGATCAGCAAATCTATGTGATGGGCGCGGGCGGCGGTGGGGCGAAGCGGATCAGCTTCGGGTCCGGTCGTTACGCGACACCTGTGTGGTCACCGCGTGGCGACCTGATCGCCTTCACCCGCTATGGCGGCAGCGGTTTCGCAATCGGCGTGATGCGTCCGGACGGTTCGGGTGAGCGCATCCTGTCGGAAAGCTGGCTGGTCGAGGGACCGACCTTCGCGCCCAATGGCCGGGTCATCATGTTCTGGAAAGAGAGCCAGTCGCGGGATGCGCGCGGCAGCGGCTTTTCGTCTCGACTGGTTTCGGTCGACATCACAGGCTTCAACGAACGTGCCGTGCAGACGCCGACGGACGCGTCCGATCCGGCGTGGTCGCCGTTGGGGACATGAGATTCGGGGGGCGGAACGGAGCCCGCCGTATTCGTCCATTTCTCCGGCGGGTGTCCGGTTCCGAAATGTGTGAGCGCGGCCGCTACGGAGCGGTGCGAAATTCGGGCGATTGCCCCCGACTCCGGGCGTAAAATCTTGACCTTAGAGCGCCCGACAAGCTACTTCCGTTGTAGACCGACGTGGGTACCGACGGCTTTCGCATCCATGTCCGACCCACCGCTTCGCTTGCGGATCGCATCTTCTAACAGGGACGAATGAGACCCATGAATACACGAATCATCGGCGCCCTCGCAGCCGTCGCCCTATTGGCGGCGTGCGCCACCAAGGAAGAGCAGTCCGCGACCGGCACCGGGTTGACATCGGCGGGCCCTTCGCCGGGCAGCCAGGAAGACCTCGTTGCCAATGTGGGCGACCGGATCTTCTACGGGTTCAATATCGCGACTGTAACGACAGACAGCCGTGGGACCCTGGATCGGCAGGCGGATTGGCTGGCGAAGTATCCGACGGTCAATGTTCAGGTCGCCGGGAACTGCGATGAACGCGGTACCACCGAATACAACCTCGCGCTGGGCCAACGGCGCGCGAACGCCGCGGCCAGCTATCTGCGGGCGAAGGGCGTCGCGGCTGCCCGCATGGCCACCATCAGCTATGGCAAGGATCGCCCAACCGCGCTGGGGTCCGATGAGCAGGCCTGGGCGCAGAACCGCAACGCGATCACCTCGGTCCGCTAGTCCCGATTGGTCCCTGGTCCCTGGTCCTTGGTCCCTAGCCCCTTGGGCCGCGGGCCATTGGCTGCTTGACGCAAAAGCCGGCGGCCGGATGGTTGCCGGTTTTTTCACGTCCGCGCCTTGAGATCGCCGCGGTCCGCTGGCATGTCTCGACGGGGCGTGCCCTGTTTCGAGTCGTGGCTTGCCCCGTGGTGAAACCAGCCTGTCCGCGTCCCACCGGGGCGAAAGGCGCCGGGTCGAACGCCCCAAAGCCGCCCGCCCCAAAGCCGCTCGCCTTGCAACCCAACGCCGTGAAGTAACGTGACTGGCAGCCCAAGCAGGAGACGCCGCATGCGATCATTCGTCCCCATCCCGGTGGTTCTGGCTGTTGCCCTGCTGGCGATCGCGCAGCTTCCGACGAACGCCAGCGCCCAGGTCGACAGCCGGGAGGCCATCGCGCTGCAGAACCAGCTTTATCAGTTGCGCCAGGAAATGCAGGTACTCAGGGATCAGGTGGCACGCGGCGGCGGCGGGGCGGCATCCGGTGGACGGACCTTCTCGTCCTCCGCCTCCAGCAACGACATGATCGCGCAATTGCTGACCCGGGTGGATTCGCTGGAAGAGCAGGTGCGCCAGTTGCGCGGGCGGGTGGACGAATCGCAGTACCAGTCGCAGCGCCAAAGCGCGGAACTGGGCAAGCGGATCGACGATCTGGCGTTTCAGATGGGCAACCCGCCGTCCGGAGGGTCGGCGCCCGGCCCGGCGACGCGGCCTCCCGCAAGCAGCGGCCCCGCGCCGGTGCCCCTGGCCGTGCCGTCCCCGTCCGCCGCACCGCAACCAGGTCCGGCGGCGACGGCACCCCGGGTGCGCACGCCAGAGATCGCCTTGCAGCAGGGTAATGCCGCGCTCGCCCGTCGCGATTACGCGACGGCGGAACAGACGGCACGGGAGGTGCTGGCGAATCGGGCTTCCCCGCGCGCCTATGACGGGCAGATTCTGCTCGCCCAGGCGCTGTCCGGGCAGCGGCAATATCCACAGGCGGCGATCGCCTACGACGATGCCTATAACAGGTCCCGCAAGGGGGCCTATGCGCAGGACGCGCTGCTGGGCCTGGCCAATTCGCTCGCCGCGATCAACGAGAAGAAGGCGGCCTGCGACACGTTGAACCGGTTGCGTACGGAATTCCCGCAGCCTCGGAACGACCTGCGCGACGCGATCGCGGCGTCCGGACAGCGCGCCGGCTGCCGATAGTGTCCGGCGGGTTCGGCTTGGACATGCCGGTTTGGACATGCCGGTTTGGACATGCCGGTTTGGACCTGCCGGTCGGGACATCAGTGATACCAGCGGCCAGGACCATTGACCGATGCACCGCTCCCCTCACCGTCATTGCCGGGCTTGACCCGGCAACCCGCGCTGCAACGTCAGGTGGCGGGTTTGCGGACCAAGCCCGGCAATGACGAAGGCGAGAGGCGATCGGCCAATGGTTCGGGTCGTTGCCGTGACACCCTTCCGACCCGGTTTGCGGCCGCGATGGAACGCCTTGGGCCGTGGGAAGTCTCGCCACGGCTGGCGGTCGCGGTTTCGGGCGGGGCCGATAGTCTGGCGCTGGCGGTTCTGGCGCGGGACTGGGTTACGGATCGCGGCGGGACAGTTCTGGCAATGGTCGTCGATCACGGTCTCCGCCCGGAATCGGCGGCCGAAGCGGCGCTAACGCTGGAGCGTCTGGCCGGGCAGCGTATCCCGGCACGCCTGCTGGGTTTGCGGGACCTCCGGCGCGGCAGTGCCATGGCGGAACGGGCACGAGATGCGCGATACCATGCCCTTTTTGCCGCCTGCGCCGCGGAAGGACTGCTCCATCTTCTGCTGGGTCATCATGCCGAAGACCAGGTGGAGACCGTGATGATCCGCGTGCTGGGCGGCAGCCAATCGCGCGGCCTGACCGCCATGGCGGCCCTGGTCGAAACCGATCGGGTCCGGGTCTTGCGGCCCCTGCTGACGATCCCGCCCGCTTGCTTGCGCCACATGCTGACGGCCCTGGGCCTGCCCTGGGTCGAGGACCCATCCAATCGCGACCGCCACGCGCTGCGGGCACGATTGCGGCTGTTGCGGTCGGAGGCTGCCGACCCGGCCACGGTCGCAATCCTGGCGGCCACGCATGCCGCCGGGCAAGCCAGGGCGGCGGAGGATCGCGCGGTCGCCCAGGAACTGGCGTGCCGGACCACCATCCGTCCGGAAGGGTTTGCGATTTTGTCCCCCGGGCCGTTGTCCGTCGCCGCCTTCGCGGCGCTCGTCCAGGCGATTGGCGGTCGAGATTACCCAGGCCGCTCGGAGCGGATCGCCGCGTTGGCCAGGGCGCCACGTCCCGCGACGGTGGCCGGGGTTCAGTTGGTGCCGGCGGGGCGGCTGGGCGATGGATTCCTGATGGTGCGGGAGTATGCCGCGATCGGCGCGCCTGTAAGCGCGGTGCAAGGGACGGTATGGGACGGTCGGTTTCGGATCGTGCGGGGGGATGGATTGACGGATCAGATGGTCCTGGGCGCCTTGGGCGACGATGCGGCGCGATTTCGCAAGAATTCCGGATTGCCCGCAACGGTGCTGCGCACCCTGCCGGCCATCCGCGTGATCGGGGATGCTGGGGACGGCCGAAATGGCCCCAAAAGGAGCCGGGATGTCAATTATCTGGTAGAAATCCCGCATCTGTTCTATCCTGCCGCCGCGCAGGGGGGCGGTCCGCGCCTGGTGTTCAGCCCACCGCGGCCGGCCGCCGGTGCTCCCTTCATGTCGGCCCACGATGATTGATCGGGTTTGACAGATGGGTGGGGATGCGGGACGGGTAACGACACCCTATGTTGAGCCTACGCGCGGACGGCCCTCCCGATTTCTTCCGGGCCGGATGCATCTAACCCTGGTCCATGGACATGAGCGAATTCAGATGAGCAATTTCGGCCGCAACCTGGCGCTGTGGGTGATTATCGCCCTGCTGCTGGTGGTGCTGTTCAATCTCTTCCAGCCGGGTGTCTCGCAAACCAGCGCGACACAGGTCGCCTATTCCGATTTCATCTCCGAGGTGAATAACGGCCGGGTGCGCGATACCGTGATCCAGGGCCGGACCGTGTCCGGTAACCTGACGGACGGTCGCACGTTCCAGACCTACACCCCGGAAGACCCGACATTGGTGCAGCGTCTGACGGACAAGGGCGTGCGCGTGATCGCCAAGCCGGAAGACAGCGACGTCAATCCGTTGCTGCATTACCTGCTGTCGTGGTTCCCGATGCTGCTGCTGATCGGCGTGTGGGTCTTCTTCATGCGCCAGATGCAGTCCGGTGGCGGACGCGCCATGGGGTTCGGCAAGTCGCGGGCTCGTCTGCTGACGGAAAAGCAAGGGCGGGTGACCTTCGACGACGTCGCCGGCATCGACGAAGCCAAGGCCGAACTGCAGGAAATCGTCGAATTCCTGAAGGACCCGCAGAAGTTCCAGCGCCTGGGCGGCAAGATCCCCAAGGGCTGTCTGCTGGTCGGTCCTCCCGGCACCGGCAAGACCTTGCTCGCCCGCGCGATCGCAGGTGAGGCGAATGTGCCGTTCTTCACGATCTCCGGTTCAGACTTCGTGGAAATGTTCGTGGGCGTCGGCGCATCCCGTGTGCGCGACATGTTCGAGCAGGGGAAGAAGAACGCCCCCTGCATCATCTTCATCGACGAAATCGACGCGGTCGGCCGCCATCGCGGTGCCGGCCTGGGCGGTGGCAACGATGAGCGTGAGCAGACCCTGAACCAGATGCTGGTCGAGATGGACGGCTTCGAGTCCAACGAAGGCGTCATCCTGATCGCCGCCACCAACCGTCCGGACGTGCTGGACCCGGCGCTGCTGCGCCCGGGCCGCTTCGACCGTCAGGTCGTCGTGCCGAACCCGGACGTGAACGGTCGCGAGAAGATCCTGCGCGTGCATATGCGGAAGGTTCCGCTGGCCTCCGACGTCGATCCGAAGACCATCGCCCGCGGCACGCCTGGGTTCTCCGGCGCCGATCTGGCGAACCTGGTGAATGAAGGCGCGCTGCTGGCGGCGCGCCTGGGCAAGCGCGTGGTCGCGATGGCGGAGTTCGAGGCCGCCAAGGACAAGGTCATGATGGGCACCGAACGGCGCTCGCTGGTCATGTCCGAGGCCGAGAAGCGGATGACCGCGTATCATGAGGCCGGGCACGCGCTGTGCGCCATGCATGAGCCGGAATGCGATCCGGTGCACAAGGCCACGATCATCCCGCGCGGTCGTGCGCTGGGTCTGGTCATGAGCCTGCCGGAGGGCGACCGCTACTCCAAGTCCAAGTCGAAGCTGCTGTCGGAACTGACCATGGCGATGGGTGGGCGCGCCGCGGAGGAAGTGATCTTCGGGCCGGACAAAGTGTCCAACGGCGCCGCGGGCGACATCAAGATGGCCACCGACCAGGTGCGTCGGATGATCACCGAATGGGGCATGTCCGAGAAGCTGGGCATGATCGCCTACGGCGATAACAGCCAGGAGGTGTTCCTGGGGCACTCGGTGACGCAGAGCAAGAACGTGTCCGAGGCGACCGCGCGTGAGATCGATGCGGAGATCAAGGACATCATCGACCGGGCGTATAACAAGGCGCGCCGTCTGCTGACCGAGAATGTCGAGGAACTGCATCGCGTGGCGCGTGGCCTGCTGGAGCATGAGACTCTGTCCGGCGACGAAATCCGCACGGTGCTGCGGGGTGAGCCGGTGATCCGCAAGGTGGTGGATGAGCCGGCGCAGGAGAACCGCCGAGCGTCCGTGCCGACGGCGGGTCGGCCGGTGACGCCGCCTCCGTCTGCTGGGGGGCCGGCGCCGGCGCCTCAGCCGGGGTAGGCTGGGACTGGAGCGGAGCGGTGGATAATCCTGCCGTAACGCGACCTGGAACGTGGGCGGGCCTTACCCTGGACCGCCCACGCGTCATGGGCATCCTGAACGTCACGCCTGACAGTTTCAGCGATGCCGGCGCGCATGCCGATCAAGACGCCGCCATCCGTGCCGGTCTGGCGATGTTCGCGGCCGGGGCCGATATCGTCGATATCGGCGGTGAAAGCACCCGCCCGAACGCGACTCCCGTTCCATGCGATGTCGAAATCGCGCGTGTCATTCCCGTCATCCGCGCCCTGGCCGACCACGGAATCCGGATTTCCATCGACACGCGCAACGCGGCCACCATGGCAGCCGCGCTCGACGCCGGTGCCCAAATCGTCAACGACGTCTCCGCCCTGACCTTCGACCCTGACGCCCGGAGCGTGGTCAGCGAACGGCGTTGCCCGGTGGTGCTGATGCATATGCGTGGCACGCCACAGACCATGGTCTCTCTGGCCCGCTACGACGATGTGGTCGCGGAGGTCAGGCGCGAACTGATGGACCGTGTCAGCGTCGTTATTGGCGCGGGGGTTGCCCCTGGCTGCATCGCCATCGACCCCGGCATCGGCTTTGCCAAGACCGCGGAACAATCGGTGGCGTTGCTGCGGCGCCTGGATGCATTCGTGGGTCAGGGATACCCGGTCGTGATCGGGGTCTCCCGGAAATCCTTTATCGGCCGGCTGTCGGGGGAGCCAGACGCTGGCCGGCGTCTCGGCGGGTCGCTGGCCGCAGCGTTGCACGCGCTTATCCATGGCGCCGCCATCCTGCGCGTGCATGACGTTCAAGAAACCGCACAGGCGGTCCGAGTTTGGCGAGAATTGTCCGCCACCAACATGTAACTCATTTTCAATACACTTTGGCCGCGCTACAGCTACTGACATCGCATGACGGTGACCGTATGACCAAGACCCGACGGCTGTTCGGTACGGACGGCATAAGAGGCAAGGCAAATTCCGATCCGATGACCGCCGGCACGGCCTTGCGGCTCGGCCAGGCCGCGGGGCTGATGTTCACGCGCGGCGCGCATCGCCACAAGGTGGTGATCGGCAAGGACACAAGGCTGTCCGGATATATGATCGAGCCCGCTCTCACCGCCGGCTTCATCGGCGCCGGCATGGACGTGACCCTGCTGGGACCGTTGCCGACGCCGGCCGTTGCGATGCTCACCCGGTCCTTGCGGGCGGATCTTGGGGTGATGATCTCGGCGTCCCACAACCCCTACGAAGACAACGGGATCAAGCTGTTCGGCCCCGATGGCAACAAGCTGTCCGACGACGTGGAGGCCGAGATCGAGGCCATCATGGACAGCAGCTTCTCCCACCGCCTGGCCGAACCCGCGCAGCTGGGGCGTGCGTCCCGACTGGATGATGCCGGCGGACGCTATATAGAGGCGGCCAAGGCCTGTTTCCCCCGTGGGCTGCGGCTCGACAGCCTGAAGATCGTGCTGGATTGCGCCAACGGGGCCGCCTATCGCGTCGCGCCGGCCGTGCTGTGGGAATTGGGTGCCACGCTGATCCGCGTCGGTGTGCAGCCGGACGGGTTCAACATCAACAAGGGCTGCGGCTCCACCGTGCCGGAATATCTGTGCGCCCAGGTGGTCGAGCATGGCGCCGATATCGGCATCGCGCTGGATGGCGACGCCGACCGTCTGCTGATCGCCGACGGCACCGGGGAACTGATCGATGGGGACCAGATTCTCGCCCTGATTGCCCGTTCCTGGCAAGCCGGCGGCCAACTTACCGGCGGCGGGATTGTCGCCACCGTCATGTCCAATCTGGGGCTGGAGCGGTTTCTGAACGGCAACGGCCTGGAACTGCATCGCACCAAGGTCGGCGACCGCTATGTCGGCGAACGCATGCGCGAATCCGGCATCAATGTCGGTGGCGAGCAGTCTGGTCATGTCATTCTGTCGGATTTCTCGACCACCGGGGATGGATTGCTGGCGGCCTTGCAGGTGCTGGCCGTCCTGGTGCAGGAAGGTCGCAGCGCGATGGAGGCCTGTCGTGTGTTCGAGCCGCTGCCTCAGATTCTGAAGAACGTCCG
>CAMBXJ010000124.1 GCA_945871455.1 Asaia bogorensis | reverse complement strand
CGCCCGAGATTGAGGGGGCTGAAAACCGCCAAGCAGGCCAGCGACACCCCAGAGGGGACTTTTTAACTTGGGACAACCAGGGGACATTCTGACTTTGCGTTGACAATGAGTGTCTTGTGGGATGAAGGCTTGCAGGTGAAAATGAAGTGCCCGCCGGCGTCGAGGACGGCCTGAAAGATCGGCTGGTTGGAGAACAGATCGTCGCCGAGATAGATCGGCTTGAGATGGGCGTATTGGGCGCCATGCGCGGCCAGCCAGCGCCGAGCGGCGCGACTTTCGCAATCCTGCTTTTCCGCACCGTCCTGAGGGACGATGAATTCCTGTTCCAGCGGCACGACCTGGTTGTGTCCAGGTGCGACAATGCTCGCCGCCAACATGGTGCGGTGGTACTGGACCTTGCCGTTGGACCGTCGCCGTGTCGAACCCCCGCCTTCGCGGGGGCAGGCTATTGCGCGCAGTGCATCGTGTCGGAGCTAAAATACTCGGTGCCGTCCAGCGCGATCAGGGTATGACCACCGGGCCGTCGAAACGCGGCCAGACCGCCGGATTTCTCCAATTCCTCCAATATCTTGGGGAACACCGGATACAGCAAGGCCGGATCGGCGGGATCGAGCATGTCGCGGATATGGTTGTCGGACGGTATCTTGCTCAGGCCGAACAGCGTCTCGCAGTTCGATCGGCCGTGGCCATCGCTCAGTTGACGCTGATACGCGAGGAAGGAGAGGCTTTGCATGAAGAAGATCGAGAAAGCCGCCATGCCGATATCGGCGATCGGATAGGTCGTGTTGATCCCCCGGCGCTTGTCGGGGAAGCTTTCGCAGCATTGGCGCAGGTGACCGAGGAAGGATTCGAGGCGTTGCACATGGACCTTGAATCGGAGACAGGCCTGCCTGAGAATCCCCTATTTGGGCGTCCATGACGATTGTCGGCGGACTGTGGCGGATCGGACTCAGCGAACCCATCGCCAATCGTTGGGCGCAATTTGCGATTGCGATTCGTCCGCATTGAGAATTGCTGCAAAATCGTCAGGGCAAGCTGACAAAGACCGAAATACCCATTATAGCCCTGATGCCATGATCGAACTCCGACCCGCCCCTGCTTCAATACCGCCCGGCCGTCGCGTTTACGCCATTGGCGACATCCATGGCTGTGCCGAACAACTTAGTAATCTCCATCATATGATTACAGAAGATCTAATGCACCGCCCTATCGACAATTCCGTCCTCGTCCATGTCGGCGACTATGTCGACCGCGGCCCCGATACGGCCGGCGTTCTGGCATTACTCTGCAACGGACCGCCAATTCCCGTCAACCAGATGGTTAACCTGCTCGGCAATCACGAGAATACCATGCTGGAGGCTCTTGGCGGAGACAGAGCCGCGGCGACCGACTGGTTGTTTGCCGGTGGGCGGCCGTCGCTGCAGAGCTATGGTGTCGATCCGGGGTCACCGCGCGACAGTTGGGCAGCATCCGTTCCCGACGCACATATCGCCTTTTTGCGCGGCCTGTCTTTAATTCATCGAGAGGGCGGATATGCGTTTGTGCATGCCGGCGTCCGGCCCGGTGTAACCCTGGAGAGGCAGGTGCGAGACGACATACTGAGAATGCGACAGCCGTTTCTCTACTCGGAATTGGATTTTGGGGCGGTTGTCGTTCATGGACACACTCCGGTGAAGTCTGCGGTAGTTCGCCATAACCGTATAGCTATTGATACCGGCGCGGTTTTCGGTGGACCACTTACATGTCTGGTGCTGGAGGGCAACACCCTGGGTTTTCTGATTGCGGACCCGGTGCATGAACCGGTATCGATCGTTCATCGGTGACCCAGGAACGGTTATCAGGACTATCCCAGCGAAGACGAGCTCCTTCTGTTTTGTCAGAGAGGAAAGTGGCACATATCAATGATCCCGCACTCCACAAAAAGGTGAGCGTTGCATCAGGCGTGGTAGTTGGCCCGTTCATCTCGTAGGAACGAACGGCCCATCAAAGAGCTAGGTTTGCCGGATCAGAGATGCAGACGCTGCATGCTGTGCGCCCAGTCTTCCTTCTCGATTTCAACCAACGGCTGAAGTTCGCGCAGATGGTGCACATTGCATAGCGCGTGCAAAACGCCTTGCAGAGTGTAGTACGGCTTCCAGTGATCGTGGACGACAATGCCCAGGACGTTTTCCAGAAGGCTGCCCCGTTTCGGGGAGACGCGGTAAAACGTCAGCCAGATGGTCGAAGCGATGTGCAGCCATTGCGTCTTGCCGCCGATCCGGAAACCGGTTTCGTCCATGTGTTTTACGGGCGCCGCCGCCACATGGTCACGCATCGTGGCGGTGAACCTTTGAAACCGCACGGCACAACTCCGGCTCATGCCGGCGATCGACGCGGTGACCAGGTGCACGCCGAACAGATCGGCCATCAGCGCGGCCAGACGCTTCTCGGGCAGCAACTGGTAGTGCAACAGATACACCACCACCGCCGTGAGGCGCGAGCCGTATTGGACCGGCGCGGTCACGTTTTCGGGAAAGGCGGCCCGTGTCTCGGCGCCGCATTTCCCGCAAAGGCAGGCATGGGCGCGGTGTTCCGTGACAATCAGCAGCTGGGGTTTGGGAAGATCGAACACCTGACGCGCGGTATGGCCGGTGGTCATTCCCTCGTTCAGGGCCGCGCCGCAACCGTCACAAGTCTCGGGAAAATGATCAACCGCGGCATCCGGGTTCTCAGTTCGGCGCAGGGTCTTGCCGGGATGACCTTGCTACCAACCCGTCTTGTTGCCTGACCGTTCACGAAGGCTTGTGACGCGGACCGAATTCTTCTTCAGACCGTCGCTGGACGGCGGCTTGCCACTGTTGCCACTGTTCCGGCCGAGCTGGCGCTCCAGTTCGCCGACGCGGCGCTACCAGCGCCTAGAACGCGGCATTCTGTGCCCGAAGTGCCGCGTTAATTGATTCTGAAGACACCGGGCCATATGGCTCCGGCGGGGTTGCTAAATCCGAAGCCGAATTGAGTGGCGGCACCATGCGGAGCTTGAATCGTGCCCCGACCCGGGAGTCAAGCGCCCATTAGAGCTAGCCTACCCGGGCAGTTACGGTTTGGGCGGACACAACACGGGTGGACTTTTCAAGTGCGGCACGGATACGCCGCTGGGCATACGCAAAGGTTCCTCCTATGTGCCTACGCATGTTCTCCTCTAAGTCCCACATGCCCTGGTCCCACCTGACGTCGAATCCCCCCTCCGCGTAACCAATGGAATGGGAAGCCCCCTCCATCGTCCTTCATGCTCGGCCCTATGGTGAGGCCGACGCCATCGTCGCCGTTATGACGGAGGAGTATGGCCTACACCGCGGATTGGCGCGCGGCGGTACCTCCCGCGCGCAAACCACGATCTGGCAGGCCGCCAACTTCGTCCAGGTGCGCTGGATCGCCCGGCTTTCCGACCAACTCGGCAATTTTTCCGGGGAGGTGATCCATGCCAATGCCCCCGATGTGATGCACGACCCGCTTGCGCTGGCCATGCTTACCTCGGTATGCGCCGTAGCCGCGGATGCGTTGCCGGAACGGGAGCCGCAGCCAGCCGTGTTCGCCGCCCTGCTGCATCTGATCGCCCGCCTGCCGCTGGCGGGTCACACGATGCCGGACCTGATCCGGTGGGAGGCGAGGCTGCTCGCCGGTCTTGGCTTTGGGCTGGACCTGTCGACCTGTGCGATCACCGGGGCAACCACCGGCCTTGCTTTTGTTTCGCCTCGGACCGGACGCGCCGTGACGCGGCAGGCTGCCGGGGTGTGGGCGTCCCGCCTGCTGACACTGCCAACGTTCATGACCGAGCCAATTAATGCCGCGTCCCAGACCACGCCTGCCGACTGGCGCGACGGATTGCGCCTGACGGGATTTTTCCTGGCACGCGACGCGTTCGGACATCGCCATCGCCCGCTGCCCCAGGCACGAACAATGCTATACGACCGAGTCGCCGCACTGGCACAGGAGTCGGAGAACCAGGATGCCGGATGACTTCGCGGGACATATCGTAGACACACATCTGAAGGATGCGCTGTCGGAGCGCTATCTGGCCTATGCGCTGTCGACGATTATGTCGCGCTCCCTGCCCGACGTGCGCGACGGGCTGAAGCCGGTGCACCGGCGGCTGATCTACGCCATGCACCAGTTGCGGTTGGACCCCACTGCCGGCTTCAAGAAATGCGCCCGCGTGGTCGGCGACGTGATCGGCAAGTACCATCCGCATGGCGATGCCTCGGTCTACGACGCCCTGGTGCGCCTGGCACAGGACTTCGCCGCCCGCTACCCGCTGGTCGAGGGACAGGGCAATTTCGGCAATATAGACGGCGATAACCCGGCGGCGATGCGCTACACGGAAGCACGTCTGACCGAGGTCGCCCGCGCGATGCTGACCGGCATCGACGACGATACGGTCGATTTCAACAAGACCTACGACGGCGAGGAATCCGAACCTGTCGTCTTGCCCGGCGCCTTCCCCAACCTGCTCGCCAACGGATCGGCCGGCATCGCGGTCGGCATGGCGACATCCATCCCTCCGCACAATGCCGGTGAAATCTGCGCGGCCGCGATCCACCTGATCGCGAATCCCAGCGCCTCCACCGCCGGTCTGCTGCAATTCATCAAGGGTCCCGATTTCCCCACCGGCGGCACTATGGTGGAGGAGCAGTCCGCCATCCAGGCCGCCTATGAAACCGGACGCGGCGGCTTCCGGGTCCGCGCTAAATGGGAGAAGGAGGCAGGCAAGCACGGCACCTGGCATATCGTGGTCACGGAAATTCCGTATCAGGTGCAGAAAGCCAAGCTGATCGAGCAGATCGCCCAGTTGATGGAGGACAAGAAGCTCCCCCTCCTCGGTGATGTCCGCGACGAAAGCTCCGACATCATCCGCCTGGTGCTGGAGCCCAAGACGCGCGGGGTCGAGCCGGAAGTGCTTATGGAAACGATCTTCCGCGCCACTGCCCTCGAGTCGCGCTTTCCGCTGAACATGAACGTGCTGGACGCCACCCGCACCCCGCGCGTGATGTCATTGCCGGACATCCTGCGCGCGTGGCTGGATCATCGCCATGAGGTGCTGGTACGCCGTTCCAAGCACCAACTGGCCGCGATCGAGCGGCGGCTCGATATCCTCGACGGCTATCTGCTCGTCTATCTCAACCTGGATGAGGTCATCCGCATCATCCGCGAGGAGGACCAGCCCAAGCCCCGCCTGATCGAGCGTTTCACTCTGACCGACACCCAGGCAGAAGCCATCCTGAACATGCGCCTGCGCAGCCTGCGCCGGCTGGAGGAAATGGAGCTGCGCAAGGAGCATCGGTCCCTGTCACGCGAGGTGAAGGACCTGCGCGCCCTGCTCGCCAGCGAGAAACTGCGCTGGACGCGGATTTCGGAGGAAGTCGGCAAAATCCGCGACCAGTTCGGCACCGGCAAGCTGGGCGACCGCCGGACTGTGATAGGATCGGCGCCGGCGCCGATGGAAGTCTCCACCGAGGCCTTCGTGGAACGCGAGGCGATTACCGTCATCCTGTCCGAGAAGGGTTGGATTCGGGCCGTCAAGGGCAGCGTGGCCGACCCGGCGGAATTGAAGTTCAAAGAAGGCGACAGGCTACACATGCTGTTGCCGTGCTTCACCACGGACCGGCTGACCCTGTTTGCCACCAACGGCCGGGTGTTCACTTTGAAGGCCGCCGACCTCCCGAGAGGCCGCGGCGACGGAATGGCCGTGCGCCTACTGGCCGAAATGGCGAACGAGGACGACATCACCGCCTTCTTCGTCGCGAACGAGACGGTGCCCTATCTTTTGGCATCGTCCTCTGGTCGCGGCTTCCTGGTGCCGGCCGCGGAACTGATCGCCGAACGGCGCACCGGCAAGCAGTTGCTGAACCTGAGACCCGGCGAAAAGGCCGCGTTCTGTATCCCGGCGGATGGCGACCACGTGGCGATCATCGGCGAAAACCGACGGCTGCTGGTGTTTCCGCTGAACCAGGTGCCGGAGATGGCGAAAGGCGCGGGTGTCATCCTGCAACGCTATAAAGATGGCGGGCTGAGCGACATGAAGGTGATCCGGATCGCCGACGGCCTAACCTGGCGCTGGGGCGAGCGGGTGCGTACCGAGACCAGTCTGCGGGAATGGCTGGGCGAACGCGCGCAGGCCGGACGGATGCCTCCGAGCGGATTCCCCCGGACGCCAAGATTCGGGCTGGATAGGGTGCCGGTCAAAGCATGATCATGTGCGGGCCACACAACATTGAGGTGGACCCCAGAAACTGGACAGGTCGCTAAGAGAGAGTCTTCTCTTGGAACGGCCGTCTGGCCGAAGGTGAGACATGACCAACACACGGAAGAATCACGGGCCTGAGTTCAAGTCGAAGGTTGCGCTGGCCGCGGTGCGGGAAGAAGGCACGGTGGCTGAGTTATCGAGCCGGTTCGGCGTCCATGCCAGCCAGATCCACGCCTGGAAAAAGACCTTGCTTGACGGCCTGTTGAACCATCCAGTTGGTTGACGCTCGCGATGGCAGCCCAAGACCGGCCACCGACGTGATCGATCCGGTGCGACTCCCGGCCGTCGAAGCCATCGGCGCGACCTTGGAAGGCAAAACCGAGCGGCAGAAGAACCGTCATCCGAGGCATTCCCTGGCCTGGATCGCTGCCAGATTGGGCGGGTGGAACCTCTACTATCGACCGCCAGGCCCCAAGACCGTGAGAGCAGGCTGGGCCCAACTCGAAACAATGGAGCCACTTGCAAAACCCAACTGACAGGGTGAATTTCACCGTCAATTTGCGATAATTCGGCGAGACGCCTGCGCCCAGTACTTGGTATCATGCGTTTGCGAATCCAGCAGATACCAATAGCAGAAACCAGGACGCGAGCGATGTCGCTTAGAGGCATATTATCCTCATACTGGCTCCACATTCAAGAGGAACTTCTGCCCTGGCTGAACGAGACCACCTGTGGTCCGATGACCGAACATCACAAGCAGCTCGTCAGTGTCCTGGGCATGGCACGGATCGAGGCGTTTCTGCCGAACTGGCAGGGGCTCCCTGGACGGCCATTATCTGAACGCACCGCGCTGGCCCGCGCCTTCGTTGCGAAATCGGTGTTCAATCTGCCCACCACCCGACTGCTGATCGACATGCTGTCCGCCGACAAAACGTTACGCCGGTTGTGCGGTTGGCAGCGCGCCGGCGAGGTCCCCAGTGAGGCGACGTTCTCACGCGCCTTCGCCGAATTCGCCGCCAGTGCGCTGCCGTCCAGGTTGCATGAAGCGCTGATCCAGGAAACCCACAAAGCTCGTTTGGTTGTTCACATTTCGCGTGACAGCACGGCGATCGAGGCCCGCGAGAAGCCAGTGAAACCTGACCAACCGGTTTCGACTGAGCAACCAAAACGCAAACGCGGCTGGCCCCGCAAGGGAGAGCTCCGCCAACCACCGCCGCCCAACCGGATCGAGCACCAACTGGAAGTGGCCAAAACCGGCGCGTCAGCGACCACGATGCTGGCGGATCTGCCGCGGCACTGCGATGTGGGAACAAAACAAAACGCCAAAGGCCACAAGGAGTCCTGGATCGGCTATAAATTGCACATCGACACCGCCGATGGCGGCATACCGGTTAGTTGCGTGCTCACCGCTGCCTCTGTGCATGACAGTCAGGTGGCGATTCCGCTCGCCACCATCACCGCCACGCGGGTCACCAATTGTTACGACCTGATGGACAGCGCTTACGATGCCGAAGCGATCAAACAACACAGCCGATACCTGGACCATGTGCCGATCATCGACGTCAATGCACGCGCCACGCCGGGGTTGAAGCAGGAACTGGCGGACGAGGCGAAGCGGCGGCGTTGCGTCGGGCATCGCCCGGCGGAACAGGTTCGTTACGGTGAACGGAGCACGGCTGAGCGGGTCAACGCGGGCCTGAAAGACAACCACGGCGGCCGGACAGTGCGGGTCAGGGGAGCGGACAAGGTGATGTGTCACCTGATGTTCGGGGTTCTGAGCTTCACCGTGCTGCAACAGGTGCGCCTGGTGATTTAACGGCTCTCCAGCGGCAACTCGCTCACCTTGCCCGTGAACCTGCGGGCGAGGACGCTACCTATCTGCCCGTCTCGGCCGAAAACGGTGGCATGTCGCCTAGGATGGTGGAAATCAGGCCCAATCGCCCGAATTCTATCTGAGGTTGTTATGCTTGATAGAATTTCACGCGTAATTGGCATGGAGTTTTGCAAGTGGCTCAATGGTCATCGGATTCTCTGTCGCGACCAACCTGGGGTGAGAGTGAAATGCGAGAATCCGGTAGGGAGGCGGCGGGGAACGCGGTCCTCGGCCTCGCCTTCACGGCTAATGCCAAGACCCTCTCGGCGTCGGACTACACGCGGTATGTCTGCTTTACCACGACTAACCAGACGGCCACCGCGACGCTGACAGTGCCCCTGACCCGGCGGCTGTTCCTGGTGTACAACGGCAACGCCGACTACGACATCGTCGTGGGCGGCACCATCGGAACCACCGTCACCGTTCCCGCACAGTCGATGCTGCTGATCCTGTGCGATGGCACGGATTGCCGCACGCTGGCGGTGGACGTGACTGGTGCCGTCACACCTCGGTGCTCGGGGAAGTCGGCGTGGTCATACTGCCTGACCTGATCGCAGGGGGTTTGGCGCCGGGGGACGATCCCAGCTTCACCGGGACGGTCGACGCCAGCGTTGCGGACGCCGTGCTGGTACCCGATCCGACCCTGAACGGCGAAGCGGCGTTCAAGGGCTATATCGATGGCAAGACCTGGGATTACGCCGCGCTCCCCGCCGATGTGCGGGCCGTGCCGATCCCGTTCGCCCTCTCCGGCCTGCCGCTGGTCGGGCAGGTCATCCACATCCCGCTGGTCATCGACCTGACCATCCCGGCCAACGTCGCCGGGACGCTCGGATGCGCCGCGACGCCCGCTGCGGTGGATGCCGCCTTCGTGCTGGCCTATATCCGCGCCGGTACCCCGAGCACAATCGGGACCATCACCATGGCGGCCGGCAGCATTGCGGTGACTTTTTCGACTCAGGCCGCGGTCGATCTGTTGGTCGTCGACATCCTGCGGCTCACGGCACCGTCTCCGCAGGACGCCACCCTGGCGAACGCGAGCATCACGCTCCTCGCCACGCGGACCTGACCGCGGCGAACTACGCCCAACGCGGAGATCAGATCCCGGTCGCCGTGTTGGTGACCACGGGCCGGTCGCAACGATCGCCCGACCTGGCGCCGTCGAAAGTACCCGCACGCACCCGGCGCCTCTCCATCCCGAGACAAGGAACACCCACCATGGCCGAATTGTTCATCGACGGCTTCGACAAATACGGGCCGGCTGGCCTCACAAACACCACCCTGTTGCAGAGCCTGCTCACCGCCACCGAATGGACGTCGATCTCCGCGTCGAGTGCCTCCTGCGCCCTGGTGGCCGGTCTCAGTGCCACCGGCGCCGCGCTGGCCGTCAGCGCCGGTAGCGGCACCTTCACGCTGACCAAGTCCCTGGGGGCCAATTACACCAGGTTGATCGGCGGGATTCGGTTCTCCTCTACCCTGGTCAACCCTGCCGCGATCCAGTTCCTCGACGGTGCCTCCAACCCAGGCGAATCGGGTGAACGAAACATCACATCGTAACGAGTTTGGCCAGGAAGTCGTCGTCCCATCCGGCGGTCTTACGACGCAGCCTCAACGAATCCTTGGTCGAGGGCCGTCGCAATAAGTTGCACGCCATGTGTTTGATCGTGGAG